>DATKFK010000705.1:0-13931 GCA_035544375.1 Thermoanaerobaculia bacterium | reverse complement strand
CGGCACGTCGAGGAAGGTGGCGAGCAGCGGCAGGCTGGCCACGACGCCGCCGCCGCGCGCCGCGGTCCATGCCGCCAGCGCCTGGAGGTCGGTGAGGTCGCCGGCGCCCCAGGAGCGCGCCGTGCGCAGCGCGTAGAGCGGCACGAACACCCCCCACAGCGGCCTGCCGTCGCCGCCGAAAGCCTGCACCGGCGCCGCGATCACCAGCGCCCGCGCGGCGCGACCGCCGACCTTCACCTCGAGCCGGTGATACCCGGGCGGCAGCGCCTCCGGCAGCGCCAGCCGGCGGCGCGACGGCGCGGTCGCCGGCAGGCTGTCGATCTCCCAGGTCCAGGCGCGCCGCTCGCCGTTCTCCAAGTCCAGGTGGCAGGCGACAGCGCCGCCTGAAGCACCCGCCGGCAGGCGCAGCTCGATCGCCGTCAGGCGTCCATCCCAGGCGACCAGCACCGGCTCGATCAGCTGCGCGGCGAGATCGGCGTGGCGCGCCGCCAGCGCCTCGGCGACGTCGTCCATGCCCTCGAACGGCCCGGCGAGGGCGCACGCCGCCGCCAGCAGCGAATCCTCCGACGCCTCGACCCGCCTGCCGAGCATGTCGAAATAGGCGGGCTCGACGCCGTGCAGCATGGCGAGCTCCCGAAGCTGGCCGCGCTCGCGCTCGCGCTGCATGCTGCTCACCGGTCCGGGCCCTCCCCCAGGATCCTGCAGATCCCGGCCAGGGGGATGCGCACCCAGCCTGGTCGGTTGTTCAGCTCGTAGGCCAGCTCGTAGATCGCCTTTTCCAGGACGTAGGCGTCGAGCAGGATGGTCAGCTCGGAGCGCTGGGCGGGCACGAAGGCGGCGCCGGCCGTGCGCCCGAGGTAGGAGCCGAGGAAGGCCGCCGCCACCCAGCGCTCCCAGAACAGCGCCCAGCTCTCGAACATCGGCAGCTCCGGCGGCGGGATGATGCCGCTCGCCGATTCCTCGAACAGCCTGGCGTAGGCGGCGTACTGGAACGAGCGCAGCATGCCGGCGACGTCGCGCAGCGGCGAGCGCTTGAGCCGGCGCTCGGAGAGCGGGCGCGCGGGCTCGCCCTCGAAGTCGAGAATCACGAAGTCCTTGCCGGTGTAGAGCACCTGCCCCAGGTGATAGTCGCCGTGGGTGCGGATGCGGGTCGCCGTCACCTTGGGGCCGAGCAGCCGCGCGAAACGCTCGCGCACCTGCCCCTGGGCGGCCAGCACCTGCTCGGCGGCGGCGCGGGCGTCCGGCGCGAGGTCGCCCAGGCGCTGGCGGAGCAGCGCGAAGACGCGGCCGGCGGCGGTGCGCATCGATTCGTAGAGCGAGCGCTGATGCAGGGTCGAGAACGGCTCGGGCGCGAAGGCCGGCAGGTCGGGCGGCGCCGAACCGAGCGCGATGTGCAGCTCGGCGGTGCGCTCGCCGAGCAGGCGCACCGCCGGCAGGTAGGTGCCGATGCGCTCGTAGAGGTCGGGCGGCGGGACGGCGACGCCGGCCGCGGCCGCCAGCGCGAGCAGCGGCTGCTCCGGCACCGCCGCCGGACCGAAGTCGCCTCGTCCCCAGCCGGTGCGGACGCGCTCGAAGTAGCGGCCCAGGGCATCGCGGGTATAGCTCCAGGCGTCGCCCTCGTTGGCGACGAAGCCTTGCAGCACCCCCAGGGTGACCGGCTCGCGGTCGCGTCCCCCGTCGCGGACGTCGCGGAGATCCAGGCCGCCCCCGACCGGAGGCATGTGGCGGAAGGTGGTCGAGCGGGTCAGGAAGCGGCCGATCTCGAGGTCGGGATTGGTGCCTGCCTCGAGCTTGCGGAACAGCTTGAGGACCAGCCGGTCGCCGAAGCGAATCGAAGTGTTGCTCTGCTCGACGCCGAGCGGCCGCGGCTCGAGCTCGTGGGCGCCGGCCAGCGGATCGGCGCCGGCCAGCTCCGCGAAGCCGGGATCGGCCCACGCCGCCACCGCGTGCGCCGGTCCGCGGAAACGGCGGCCTGCCGCCATCGCCGCCAGCAGGGCGCGGCCGAAGGCGGCATCCTCGAAGGCGTCATAGAGCACGCCGTTGCCGGCCGCCTTGCCGGCCGCCTGGTCTGCCGACTGGCCGGCCGCCTGGCCAGTCGCTTGGCCTGCCGCCTGGTCTGCCGCTTTGTTTGCCGCTTTGTCTGCCGCCTTGCCTGTAACAGCGCCGCTCTCGATGCGCGCCACGATGCGTCGCGGCTCGCGGTGCGCGCCGGCCGCGGCCGGGGTGCCGGCGGCGCCGGCCTGCTTCTCGCCGGCCCCCTCGTCGCCGGCCGCGGCATCCGGCTCGAACGCGACCGGCAGCGCGTAGCGCTCGGCCTCTCCCTGCTCGTAGGTGACGTCGAGCAGCAGCATCCAGGCGTCGCCGTCGAGCGGGATGACCTCGGCCAGGGTCACCGTGCGCAGCGCGCGCGCCTTGGCCGCGAACCAGCGGAAGGCAGGCAGGCGGGCGGCGAGCGCCGCCTCGAAGGCCGCCTTCGCGGGAGCGCTGAAGCACCGTTTCCAGTCTCCGGCCTCGCCGGCGTCGCCGGCCTCGCCGGCGCCTTCGCCGTTGCCCGCGGCTGCCGCATCCTCGGCCCTGCCACCTTCTCCTGCCGCGTATCCGGCGGCACCGCCGGCCAGCGTGACCACCGGCACCTCGACCGCCTGCCCGGCGCCGCTCGCCGCGCCGGCGTGCGGCCAGGCGCGGCGCACCGGCTGCCGCTCGAGCGTGAACCAGTAGAAGGAGTGGGGCCCGAGCGTGAGCGGGTAGCGCCGGTCGGCGGCGATCCGCGGGAACTCGGTGCCGCCGAACAGCTCGATCGGCGTGGTGCCGGCGTGCGCGGCGAGATCGAGCTCGATCGGCTGCACGAAGCGCGACAGGTTGGCGGCCACCAGCAGCGTCTCGTCCTGGTGGCGGCGCAGGAAGACCAGCACGTGATGGTTGTCCGGGTAGAGGAATTCCAGGCTGCCGCGGCTGAAGGCGCGGTGGCGGTTGCGCAGCATGATCAGCCGCCGCGTCCACCACAGCAGCGAATGCGGATTGCCCTGCTGGGTCTCGACGTTGATCGCCTGGTAGTGGAACTCGGGGTCGGTGATCACCGGCAGGTACAGCCGCTGCGGGTTGGCGGTCGAAAAGCCGGCGTTGCGGTCGCCGTTCCATTGCATCGGCGTGCGCACGCCGTTGCGGTCACCGATGTAGATGTTGTCGCCCATGCCGATCTCGTCGCCGTAATAGAGCACCGGCGCCCCCGGCAGCGAGAACAGCAGGCTGTTCATCAGCTCGATGCGGCGCCGGTCCTTGCCCATCAAGGGCGCCAGGCGGCGCCGGATGCCGACGTTGATGCGCGCCTGCGCGTCCTGGGCGTAGACGCGGTACATGTAGTCGCGGTCCTCGTCGGTGACCATCTCGAGCGTCAGCTCGTCGTGATTGCGCAGGAAGGTCGCCCACTGGCAGCTCGCCGGGATCGGCGGCGTCTGCTCGAGGATGTCCACCACCGGGTAGCGGTCTTCCATGCGGATCGACATGTACAGGCGCGGCATCACCGGGAAATGGAAAGCCATGTGACATTCGCCGGCGCCGTCGTCGGGATCGCCGAAGTAGGCGATCGAGTCCTCGGGCCACTGGTTGGCCTCGGCCAGCAGCATGCGGTTGTGGAAGCGGGCGTCGACGTGGGCGCGCAGCTGGCGCAGGAAGGCGTGGGTCTCGGGCAGGTTCTCGCAGTTGGTGCCCTCGCGCTCGTAGAGGTAGGGCACGGCGTCCAGGCGCAGGCCGTCCACGCCCATCTCCATCCAGAAGTCGAGCGCCGCGAGCAGCGCCTCGTGCACCCTGGGGTTGTCGAAGTTGAGGTCGGGCTGGTGCGAGAAGAAGCGATGCCAGTAGTAGGCCTTGGCGACCGGGTCCCAGGTCCAGTTGGAGGTCTCGGTGTCGGTGAAGATGATGCGGGCGTCGGCGTAGCGGTCGGGCGTGTCGCTCCACACGTAGAAATCGCGCTCCGGCGTGCCCGGCGCGGCGCGGCGGGCGCGCTCGAACCAGGGGTGGCGGTCGGAGGTGTGATTGATCACCAACTCGGTGATCACCTTGAGGCCGCGGCGGTGCGCCTCGTCGAGGAATTCCTGGAAATCCTCGAGCGAGCCGTAGGCTGGGTGGACGCTGGTGTAGTCGGCGATGTCGTAGCCGTCGTCGCGCCACGGCGAGGGATAGAAAGGCAGCAGCCAGATGGCGGTGACGCCCAGGTCGCGCAGGTAGTCGAGCTTGCCGGTCAGGCCGCGGAAGTCCCCCATGCCGTCGCCGTCCGAGTCGGCGAAGGCGCGCACGTGCACCTCGTAGAGAACCGCATCCTTGTACCACAGCGGGTCGTCGCCGCCGCCGCGCCGTCGGGGTTCGCCAACTTGGCTCATCGCATCTCCAAGGACCGCCTGGGGGGCCTACTGGAAGTAGTCGAAGTCCTGCTCGGAGCGCACCCGGCGCCGCACGCGGAACAGGTGCGCCGGCGCCTGCTGGGGATCGAGCTGCACGAAGTTGCGCGCGCCGTTCCACAGGTAGCGGGCGCCGGTCAGCAGGTCGTGGACCTGGAACGGCCGGCCGCTCTCGAGGCCGAGGGCCGCCAGGTCCAGCTCCAACCAGCCCGACTGCACGTGATGGGGGTCGAGGTTGACCACGGCGACGATGACGTTGTCGACCGCCTCGGCCGACTTGCTGTAGCACAGCAGCTGCTCGTTGTCGGTGGGGTGGAACCGCAATCCTGTCGAGGTGTGCAGCGCCGGGTTCTCGCGGCGCACGCGGTTGACGAGGGCGATCAGGTCGCGCAGGCTGTGCGGCGCGGTCAGGTCCCAGTGGCGCAGCTGGTACTTCTCCGAATCGAGGTACTCCTCACTGCCGCGCTCCCGCGCGCGGCTCTCCTGCAGCTCGTAAGGGGGTCCGTAGATGCCGTAGCTGGCCCCGAGGGTCGCCGCCAGGATGAACCGATGGATGAACGCCGGGCGGCCGCCGAACTGCAGCTGCTCGGTGAGGATGTCCGGGGTGTTCGGCCATAGGCTGGGCCGGAAGTACTCCCGCACCGCGGTCTGGTTCAGCTCGGTGAAGTATTCGACCAGCTCCCAGCGCTGGTTGCGCCAGGGGAAGTAGTTGTAGGACTGGGTGAAGCCGAGCTTCGCCAGGCGGTACATGAGCTTCGGGCGGGTGAACGCCTCGGCCAGGAAGATGACGTCGGGATGGTCGCGCTTGATCTCGGCGATCACCCACTCCCAGAAGGCGAAGGGCTTGGTGTGGGGGTTGTCGACGCGGAAGATGCGGATGCCCTCGCCCAGCCAGTGATCGAAGACGCTCTTGAGCTCCTCCCACAGCTCGCGCCACGCCTCGCACTCGAAGTCGAACGGGTAGATGTCCTCGTATTTCTTGGGCGGGTTCTCGGCATACTGGATGGTGCCGTCGGGCCGCTTCTTGAACCACTCCGGATGCTCGCGCACGTAGGGATGGTCGGGCGAGCACTGGAAGGCGACGTCCATGGCGATCTCGAGCCCGAGGTCGCGCGCCCTGGCGATCACCTGCCGGAATTCCTCGCGCGTCCCGAGCTCCGGGAGGATGGCCTTGTGCCCGCCGGCGGGGGCGCCGATGGCCCAGGGGCTGCCGGCGTCGTCCGGGCCGGCCACGGCAGCGTTGTTCCTGCCCTTGCGGTGGGTGAGCCCGATGGGGTGGATGGGCGGCAGGTAGAGGACGTCGAAGCCCATCTCGGCGACGTAGGGCAGGTGTTCGGCGAGGTCGCGGAAGGTGCCGTGACGGCCCGGGACCGGCGAGCAGGAGCGCGGGAACATCTCGTACCAGCTCGAGAAGCGCGCCCGCTCGCGGTCCACGACGACCGCCAGCTCGCGGTGCGACAGAGCGGCGGCGCGGTCGGTGTGGCGGTCCATCAGCTGCGCCAGCTCGTCGTCGAGCGCCAGGCGCAGGCGGGCCTCGAGGTCGCGCGCCTGCTCGAGGGAGCGCGCCAGGCCGGCCAGGACGCGGCCGTCGGCCTTGCGCCCGGCGGCGCGCGCCCGCTCCGCCGCCTGGTGGATCAGGGCCGCCCCGGCGAGCAGGTCGAGGGCGACGTCCTGGCGGGCGTCGACCCGCTTGCGCAGGTCGCGGCGCCAGGTCTTGAAATGGTCCACCCAGGCCGTCACCGTGTACAGCCAGCGCCCGACGCTGGTGACGGTGAGCTGCGCCCGGTAGCGGTCGTTGCCGAGCGCTTCCATGGCCATCTCGCTCCAGGCCGAGGCGCGCTCGTCGCGGTAGCGCAGCAGGCAGCCCAGCGCGTCGTGGCCGTCGGTCAGCACGTCGGCCTCGACCGTGACCTTCTCGCCCACCGTGCGCTTGATCGCGAAGCGGCCGCCGTCGATCTCGGGCCGCACCCGGTCGATCACCACCCGCTGTCGTCCGTTCGCGTCGATCATTCGCTCTTCCTGGCCTCCACCGGCCGCCACCTGGCCTACCGGCCTGCCGGCCTCCACGCCCGCGGCGAATGCGGGGCGGCGGCGCGGGCGCGGCGCACGGCGCGGCGCGCACATGCTACACCGGCTGGTTGACGGCCGCGGCCTCGCCGCCGGGACGCGGGCTGCCGCTCAGGCGGCCGGCCGGCCCGGCGCCGGACGGGGGAGCGCCGCCTGCCGCGCGAACTCGGTGGGCGTGGCGCCGAGGACCGCGCGGAAGTCGCGGATGAAGTGTGCCTGATCGGCGTAACCGAGGTCGTTGGCCAGCCTCGACCAGTCCGCAACCCGCCCCTTCGCGGCCTCGTCGGCCGCTGCCTGCAGGCGATACTGGCGAATGACCCACTTCGGGCTCGGCCCCACGTACTCGCGGAAGAGCCGCTCGAGGGTCCGGCGGCCCAGGGAGACCACCCGGGCGAGGTCCTCGACCCTGACGACGTCGCGATCCGCGGCGATACGGCCGATGATGCGGTCGATCTGTTCGATCCGGTCGGCGATCTCGACGCGGTCGAGCGCTGCGGGACCGGGCGCAGGCGGGGCGGGCGTTGTCGGGCCGGGCGCCGCCGGGGCGAGCACTGCCGGGCCGGGCGCTGGCGGGCCGGGCGCTGTCGGGGCAGCTGTCGCCGGGGCGGGCGCTGCCCGGGCGGGCACTGCCGCGCCGGGTGCTGGCGGGGCGGGCGCTGCCGGACCGGGCGTCGGCAGCCGTTCGCGCAAGAACTGTTCGAGGAGCCCTACCATGGCGCGTTCGTCGCCGGCCTCGGCCAGGATCGCGCTCTCGAGCGGTCCGCCGGCGGCGCCGAAAGCCGCCGGGAAGTCCAGCGAGGCGCCCACCAGCTGCCATGCCGGCCGCCGGCAGAAGACGCGAAAGGCTCCCGGCCGGAGCCGCGCGCTCACCACCCGGCCGCGCCCGGCGAGGGTGCGCGAGAACCTGCCCTTGACCGGGCCGTGGACGAGCGACCGCCCCGGCTCCACGACCACGTTCACGCACGGATGCGGCAGCGTCTCGACGACCATCGTCTCCCCTGGCGCGAGGTCCCAGCTGGCGATCCAGTAGAGGTCGACGAAGGGGCTCATGTCGGCGGCGGGGGGAAACCGCGCCGGGGTCCGCTGCGGCTGCGCCTGCGGCCGGAGCACGCCGCGCGTCTCCCAGTCGGCGGAGCCGAGCGTCAGCGTGCGCAGGATCGCGGGGACGCCCCCAGGCTGGCCGGTCACCGCCAGAGTGTCCCGGAGGCCAGCCGGGAGAGTCAAGTCGGCCGGTCGCCGGCAATGCCGCGAATGTCGCGTTTCTTCAATCCAGGGGGCGGCGGACCCGGTAGCGTTGGCGGTGCCTGGGGCTCCTTGCCGGAGCCGGCCAGCGCGCCCCGCGGCAGCGGGAAGGAGAAGGAGACCGGATGAAGAACCAACTTCGCACTGTCGCCGGCGTCATCGCGGGTCTCTGCCTGACCCTCGGACCCGGTGCAGTGGGATATGCCCAGACCCATCCAGCGGTACCCGGTGCAGCCCGGAAGGAGGCGGTGATGACGACTCGCGCGAGTGGCACGTTCGACGTGAAGCTGACCCCGCAGACAGCGGAAAACAAGGCCGAGACGCCCATGGGCAGGTTGTCCATCGACAAGCAGTTCCACGGCGACGTCGAAGCCGCCAGCCAGGGCGAGATGCTGTTCGCCGGCGGCCCCGCCAAGGGCGCGGGTGGCTACGTGGCGATCGAGCGGGTGAGCGGGACGCTCCACGGGCGCAGCGGCACGTTCGTCCTGCAGCACAGCGGCACGATGACGCGCAGCGGTACACAGATGACGATCATCGTGGTGCCGGACTCGGGCACGGGCCAGCTGGCGGGGCTCACGGGCAGCATGACCATCAAGGTCGAGAACGGACAGCACCACTACGAGCTCGACTACGCCCTGCCCGAGCTTCCCTGAGCCTGCCACCGCGTGCTCCCGGCCGCCGGCCGCCGGCCACGCGGGTGTGGCGGCGCCGGGCGGGCTGAAACCTCCTGCGGCGGTTCCTCGTTTAGTGGATAGAGGCGCCGGCGGTTGGCGTCAAGGAGACCGGGATGACGTGGAACAGCGTGATGGGCATAGCCTTGCTGCTGATGAGCGCGGCGGCGGCCGAGGCCAAGACCGACCTGTGGCTGCACATCAAGGTGCACGACGGGCACGATGACAGCCGGGTGAGCGTCAACCTTCCACTGTCGGTGGTCGAGGCGGCGGCGCCCCTGATCCCCGAGGAGGCGCGCACCGCGGAGAGCCTGCGGGTCGATGGCCGCGACCTCTCGGTCCAGGACCTGCGGCGCATCTGGCGGGAGGTGCAGCGCATGCCCGACGCCACCTACGTCACGGTCGAGGAATCGCGCGGCAAGGTGCGGGTGGCGCGCAGCGGCGGCTACCTGCTGATCCAGGAGGCGGACCGCGATCGCCCGGAGGGCGGCAGCGGCAGCCACGGCAAGAACGTCGAGGCGCGCATTCCGGCGGCGGTGGTCGACGCGCTGCTGCAGGGATCCGGCGACCGCTTCGACCTGGCGGCCGCCATCGCGGCGCTGGCCAGGACCGGCGCGGGTGAGTTGGTGACCGTCAACGGCGACCACGAAACCGTCCGCATGTGGGTGGACGGCGACGCCGCAGGGCGCTGAGCTCGGCAGGCCGCGCGGCCGCCACCTGGAGGGTCCCCCCACGCCGGGGGTACGCCGAGCGCGGACGCCACCGAGGGAGAGCCAGGCAGGAGGGTGCCATGAGTCGATTCGCCAGGTTCTTGCTGATCGCCTTTGTCTTCGCCGCGCTGTTCGCGGTCGGCAGCGGCATGCTGGTCGCCTACGTCTTCACCCACGGCCGCTCGGTGAAAGTCGAGGTCCGCCAGCGCTCCAACGCCGGGTCCCTCGATCTCGACCTGCCGCTGCCAGCCGGCCTGGTGGCTGCCGCGATCGACCTGGCGGCGGTCGCCGAGGCCAGCGAGCAAGGCCGGCATCTCCCGCCGCCGGGGAGCGCCTTCCGCGCCCATGCCTGGCGGCCGGCCGCCCGCGCCGCCTGCCGGGCTCTCGCGGGCGCCCCCGACGGCACGCTGGTCCAGGTCGAGAGCGGCCCCGAAACCGTGCAGGTGATCAAGCGCGGCGACACCGTCGAGGTCCAGGTCCACGGCCTCGAGGGAGACGTCAGGGTCGTCACCCCGGCCGGCCTGATCTGGCACCTGGCCAACCTGGTATAGGCCGAGCCCCCCAACGCCGTCATCGACCCGCTTCCGGGTGTCGCCCGCCTGACCGGCTTTGAGCGGCTTTGATTGGCTTTGACCGGCCGCGCAGGCCGGAAGTCATGCCTGGCCGCACCGGCCGGTTGGCACATGCGCCGGCCGCCGGCGGCCGCCTATCCTGCCGTCAGCTCGCCGCCATCGCGCCGGGCTGAGTCAGGCAAAGGAGAGCGCATGAAGCCAGGACCGGTCTTGCCGGCAGCCATCGCCGTTGTTTTCGTCGCAGCATTATTTTCCGCTTCCTCCGCGCAGGCGGCGCCGACCGCACGGCAGAAGATCGCCTCGGTGCAATATCTGGTGGGGACCTGGCGCTGCGCGCACACGGTCGGCACGTTCTCGGGCACCTACACCACGACCTACGCCAGCGCGCTCGGCGACCTCTGGCTCAGGCAGACCTATGACTTCCCGCCTCGGCAGCTGCAGGAGAACCAGCAGGCAGAGCACGCGGAAGCCCTGTTCGGATACGACGAGGGGCGCCAGGCCTGGGTGCGCTTCCTCACGCTCAGCACCGGTCAATACTTCGCCATGCGGATGACCGATGCGGGCGGCGGCGGCTGGTCGTGGAAATACGTCAGCTTCTTTCCGCGCAAGACGGCGGAAACGCCGGGAAGCGACGCGACTTTCACCAAGAAGTCGGATGCCGAATACGCAATCGACGGCCCCACCTACCCGGAGAACGGCACCCTCGTCACCGAGCACCACGTCTGCAAGAAGCAGTGAGGCCCGGCGCCGCCGGCTGGCCAGGACGCCGGCGACTGGCCAACATGCCGCCGGCTGCCGCGCCGCCGCTCAGGGTTGCAGGCGCTGGATGGTCCAGGCGCCGCCGGCGTCGCGGCGGTAGACGAGACGGTCGTGGAGGCGGCTCTCGCGCCCCTGCCAGAACTCCACCCACGTCGGGCTCAGGCGGTAGCCGCCCCAGAAGTCGGGCGCCGGGACCTCCCTGCCGGCGAAGCGCTCGGCGGCGGCGGACATTGCCCGTTCGAGATCCTCGCGGCCGGCCACCGGGGCGCTCTGGCGCGACGCCCAGGCGCCGAGCTGCGAGCCGAGCGGCCGGGTCGCGAAGTAGGCGGCGGTCTCGTCGCGCGAGACCTTGCCGACCGTGCCCTCGGCCCGCACCTGGCGATCGAAGGCCGGCCAGTAGAAGACCAGCGCCGCGTGCGGGTTGACCAGCAGCTCGCAGGCCTTGCGGCTGCCGTAGTTGGTGAAGAAGACGAAGCCCCGTTCGTCATAACCCTTGAGCAGGACGATCCGCGCCGAGGGCCGGCCCTCGCGGTCGGCGGTGGCGAGCGTCATGGCGGTGGGGTCGAGAGGATCGGCGGCGAGCGCCTCCGCCAGCCAGGCGCGGAACTGGGCGATGGGATGGGGCGCGACGTCGCGCTCGTCCAGGCCCGCCTGCTGGTAGTCGCGGCGTACGCCGGAAACGTCGTCCATCGGACCTTTGGGATCGCGCCCGCTCGCCGGGGGTGGCAGCTAGTGTTCCGCTCGGGCCACTAGCTAGTGGCCGGCTTTCTGGTAGGTGCCGACGAGCTCGGCATGGGCGAGCACGTGCCCCTCCATGCTCTGCTCGAGACGATGCTTGTCGGGATGGCCGAGATCGGGCAGCACGGTGTCCAGGGCGTACAGCTTGAAGAAGTAGCGGTGCCGTCCGATCGGCGGACAGGGCGCGCCGTAGCCGGTGCGGCCCCAGTCGTTGTTCCCCTCGCGGGTGCCGGGCGGCAGGTGGCCGGGGTCCACGCCTTCGGCGAGCCCGCCGGCGGCGGCCGGCAGATCGTAGAGCACCCAGTGCACCCAGGTCCGCTTCGGCGCCTTGGGGTCGGGAGCGTCGGGATCGTCCACGATCAGGGCCAGGCTCTTGGCCCGGGCCGGCACGCCGCTCCAGGCCAGCGGCGGGGAGATTTCGCGGCCCTTGACCTCGCAGCTGTAGCGGGCCGGTATTTCGCCCTGGTGGGTGAAGGCGGAAGAAGTCAGGCTCAGGCTCATGGCTCCACCTCTCGGCGCGCCGGCGGCCGGCGGCGCGGTGGCGGCTGGCGCGGGCGAGCCCGCCGCCGGTGCTGCCGATGTCGCCGGTGCCGTCGATAGAACGGCGAGCGCGCCAGATGCCACCAGGGCCGCCAAGGTCGCCAGGCTGACGCGCGGGCGTTCCGTCATCGCCCATGATTCTATGCCCAACTCATGTCCCGCGGTCCCCGGGAGCGGTTCCATCCGGACCGTCTCGGCGGCAGGGCGGTACGTCTTTCACGTTACCGCAAGATGCCCGGCGATGATTTGAAAAGCTGCCGGTTCGCGACTTACGGATATTGTGATCTATTTATGCCAAGCCCCTGTAAAGACACGCATTTACACCATTTATCGGTTTTTCGCCGAGCTTGACTTACGCCTTGTTAACGCCTTAGATTGGAACCATGCCGGGCCACGGTCCAACGGCAGCATCCGCCCTCGAGCACCTGCGCCGCAAGCTGTCGCAGCCGCTCGATCCCCAGGACCCGCTGAGCTCGCTCGCGCCGCTGGTCGACAGCCTGCGCAGCGCCCGCGAGATTGGCGGCCACGAGGTTGGCGCCCGCTCATCCCTGGAATCCCAGGAGTCGCGGGAGACCACCTCGATGGCGCCCCCGCACCCGCGGGCGCTCCTGCAGACGTTCCCCGGTCTGGACGAGCTGCTGGGAGGCGGCCTGCCGCGGGGGAAGCTGGTCGAGATGATCGGCGCGCGCTCGAGCGGACGATTCTCGGCGGTGCTGGCGACTCTCGCCGCGGCCACCATGGCAGGAGAGGCGGCGGCCCTGGTCGACCTCGGCGATGGGCTCGATCCGCAGGCCGCCGCCGCCCTGGGACTGGACCTCCGCCGGCTGCTCTGGCTGCGCCCCACCCTCCTCAAGCAGGCCCTGGCCGGCGCCGAGATGCTCCTCGGCGGCGGTTTCCCGCTGGTGGTCCTGGATCTCGGCAACCCGCCGGTGCGCGGCGGGCGGGGGGCCGAGGCCGGCTGGCTGCGCCTGGCGCGGACAGCACAGGCGCAGGGCGCCGCTCTGCTGGTGGCCAGCCCCTACCGGGTGAGCGGCACGGCGGCGGCGGTGGTGCTGCAGGCGGCGCGCGGGCGTCCCTGCTGGCACGGCTGGCACGGCCGCCACGGCTGGGACGAAACGTCGGAAGCCTCTCCCTGGCTGCTCGACGGCCTCTCCTGTCGGGTGACGCTCGAGAAATGCCGCGGCCGCCAGCTCCCCGCCGCCTCCATGGGACTGCAGCTGCAGCTGTCGCCGCTGGCTCTGACCGCTCCGGCAACCCCGGCCGTCCCCGCCACCCCGGCAGCGCCGGTCGCGGCGATCCCGGCGGTCCCGGGAGTCCCGGCAGCTCAGGTGGGCCTGGCTTCGGCCGCCCTGGCCGCTCGGGCCGCGGCGGTACCGGCAGCCTCGGCAGCTCCGGCAGGCCCGCCGGCGGAGCCGGCCTTGCGGCGCCAGCGGCTCGCACGGCGGCCGCTGCATCGCCGGCAGGCCCGCCGCACCTGAGGAGCGCCCGTGGCCCTTCCCCGGCTCGCCTGCATCGTAGTCTCGCTCTTCCCGCTCGCGGCCCGGCTGCGCAGCGAGCCCGAGCTGGCGCGCGAGGCGGTGGTCATCGTCGAAGGCAACGGCAGCGCCGCCCGCGTCGTCACCGCCTCGCGGCTGGCGCGCCGGGCCGGAGTGCGGCCCGGCCTCACCCTCCCCCAGGCACGGGCGCTCATCCCCAAGCTGGTGGCGCGGCCGCGCGACGCGGAGTGTGAGCGCGCGGCCCAGGAGGCGCTGCTCGAGGTCGCCGAGCGCTTCTCGCCACGCGTCGAGGATGCCGGCGAAGGGGTGGCCTATCTCGAGGTGGATGGGATCGATCGCCGCTTCCGGCCCGCGGGCAGGAAGCCGTCCTCCGCTCCTGACGGCGCCGAGGAGGAGGGCGCGGGTCCCACCCCTCCCACTTCTCCCGCCTCTCCCGCCACTCCCGAAAGCATGATGGGGAGCGCCCTGCTCGCCGCCGCCGAGGCGGCCTGCCTGCCGGCGAAGGTGGGCATTGCCTCGAGCAAGCTCGCCGCCCGGATCGCCGCCGGCCTCCCCGGACTCACGTCATCGCCCGCCATCGTACCGGTGGGGGAAGAGGCAGTCTTCCTGGCGCCGCTGCCGCTCGCCCGCCTGTCACCTGCCGCGGAGACCCCGGGCCCGCCAGCCGCGGGGGCCGCCAGGACCTGGGGCAGCCCGGCAAGCCCGGGGACCGCGGGGACCCCGGGAAACCCGGGGATCATCG
>DATKFK010000704.1:0-5005 GCA_035544375.1 Thermoanaerobaculia bacterium | reverse complement strand
TTGTAGTGCGAGCTCATCACCCGCCCGTAGGCCCCGGCGCCGGCGATCAGCAGCACGTCGCCTTCGGCCGTCGGTGCGAGCTGGCGCGAGTGGCCGAGGATGTCGCCGGTCTCGCAGATCGGCCCGACCACGTGCGCGGTCATCGTCGGCGGTTGGTCGAGCCGCGACAGGTTGACGATCAGGTGATAGGCGCCGTAGAGCGCCGGGCGGATGAGCGAGTTCATGCCCGTCTCGATGCCGACGTAGGCGACGTCGCCCTTGCGCTTGACCTGGGTGACCCGCGCCAGCAGGACTCCCGCTTCGGCCACCAGGTAGCGGCCGGGCTCGAGCCAGAGCTGGTAGCCGGGGTTGGCTGCCCGGCAGCGGCTCAGGCCCTGCTCGAGCACCGCCAGATCCAGCGGCGCCTGTCCGGGCCGCTCCGGCACGGCCAGCCCGCCGCCGACGTCGAGCACCCGCACCTCGGGGAAGCGCCCGGCCGCGGCAGCCAGGAAGATCGCGACCTCGGTCCAGACCTCGGCGCCGCGGATACCGCTGCCAAGGTGCGCGTGCAGGCCGACCACCCGCGCGCCGCAGCGATCGAGCAGCGGCGGCAGCTCGTCGAGCTGCGCCGACGCTAGCCCGAACTTCGATTGCGTCCCGGCGGTGCGGACGTGCGGGTGGTGGCCCATGCCGCGTCCCGGATCGAGGCGCAGGAAGATCTCCCGCCCGGCGAACAGCTCGGGCCAGGCTTGCAGCGGGTGCAAGTTGTCGACCGTCACCCGCGCCCCCAGCGTGAAGCCGCGCCCGATCTCCTCGCGGCCGGCGAAGTTGGGGGTGAACAGCAACCGCTCGCGGTCCAGCTCGGGAGCGAGCTGCAGCACGTGCTCGAGCTCGGCGGCGGAAACGCATTCGAATCCGAGGCCGAGGTCGTGGAAGAGCCGCAGCACGCCGGGGTGGTTGTTCGCCTTGATGGCATAGAACACGCGGTCGGGGCCGCGGAGCGACAGCAGCCGGCGGGCGGAGCGCTCGAGAGTGCCGGCGTCGTAGACGTAGAGCGGCGAGCGCTCGGCGGCGAGCGCCAGCAGCTCTTCCCGGCGCTGGCGCCACCAGGCGGAGGGGCCGCCGAGGTCATCGCCTCCCGGGGCCGCGCTGCCCTCTCCACCGGCGCTGCCCTCTCCGCCTGCCTCGCCCGCCGCGAGGCCCGAGGCTGCGCCGGCAGCCCTCGCGCCGCCCGCACCCTCCTCGCCGCCGGCGTGCCCGGCCAGCTCGCTCCAGGTCGGTCCCAAAAGGTCGGTCGGCGCCGTCAGCGCGAAGAGCAGGCCATGGAGCTGCCGCACCAGCCGCTCGCTCCTCTCCTCGTCGACGAAGAAGGTGAGGTTGAGGTCGCTCGCCGACTGCGTGACCATGTGGATCTTCAGCTCCTCGAAGGCTTCGAGCACGGGGCCGAGCTTGTGGAGGATGGTGCGGATGCCGCGGCCGACCAGCGACAGAGATGCCGCCGGCGCGATGAGGCGCGGCTCGCAATGGCGCCCAAGCTCCAGCAGCAGCTCCTGGATCGCCGCCGGTTCGACGGCGTTGGCGCTCGGATCGAGCGAAACCGTGACGTTGGTCTCGGAGGTGGACACCGAATCGATCGACACGCCGTGGCGCGCGAAGCAGGCGAAGACCGCGGCCAGGAAGCCGACCTCCTGCCACATGCCGACGGTGTCCATGGAGATCAGGGTGATGCCGCGGCGTGACGACACGGCCTTGACCTGCGGTCCGTCCACGCCGCCGGTCTGGGAGATCACCGTTCCCGGCGAGTCGGGCCGGTCGGTGCAGAGCACGTGCAGGGGGATGCCGTGCCGGCGCAGCGGCGGGATCGAACGCGGGTGAAGGACCTTGGCGCCGGTGGTGGCGAGCTCCTGCGCCTCGTCGTAGTCGAGCCGCCGCAGCAGGCGCGCCGAGGGGATGAGCGCCGGGTTCGCCGTGAACATGCCGGGCACGTCGGTCCAGATCTCGCAGCGGTCGGCTCCCAGCTTGGCGGCGAAATAGGCGGCGGAGGTATCGGAGCCGCCGCGTCCGAGCAGCACCGTTTCGCCGGCGCGGTTGCGGGCGATGAAGCCCTGGGTCACGATCGCCGGCGCCGGCTCCGCCGCCAACCGTTCCCGCAGCTCCTCGTCGCGCTCGGCGTCGCAAGCCGCGGCGAGGTAGGCGCGGGCGGAATGGGCGGGCTGCTCGTCACGCGCCAGCAGCGCGGTGCGCGCGTCGAGCCATGCGGCCTGGATGCCGCGGGCATTCAGGAAGGCGGCCCCGAGCCTGGTCGAAAGCAGCTCGCCGATGGCCATGACCCTGGCCTTCAGCGCGACGCCGGCGTCTCCCAGCAGTGCGGCGCCGAGCGCCAGCCGCGACAGCTCCTCGAGCTCGGTCCGCAAGACCTCCGCCGCGGGCAGGCCCATGGCGTCGCCAAGCCGCAGGTGCCGCTCGCGGATCTCGGCCAGCGTCGCCTCATGGCGGCCCGTCACCGCCAGGCCGAGCATCTCCTCGAGCCGATTGGAGATGCCGGAGAGAGCCGAGCAGACGACCAGCGGCCGCCGGCCTTCCGCCAGCCGGCGCTCGACCCGCGTGGCGATGGTGATCCAGCGCGCCACCGTGGCCACGCTGGTGCCGCCGAACTTGAGCACCACCCAGCTGAAATTCCTGGTCATGAGCGCCGAACGGTAGCACTTCTTGGTGCGGTCTTGGCACGGAAGTTGCGCAAGATAGATGCGCAACCAAGTGGACCGGTCCACGGACTGTCGCGGGCCGGCCCGTCGAGAAAGGAGAGTCGCATGCGGGCACGAGCGGCCAGACCCAGGGCGGTTTCGATCGGCACCCTCATGATCCTTGTCGTGCCGTGGTGCGTGGTTTTGAGCCTGGCGACCTCGGGGCCCCTGCGCGGTCAGAAGTTGCCGGAGAGGTTCACGGCCTATGCCATCAACCTCGGGGCGCCGGTCACCCCCGGTCCCGTGCCGCGACCCGGGAGGGCGTCGATCGTACAGATCACGATCGACCGCTGGTCGACGCCGGAGGAGCGCGACAAGCTGGTTTCGGCGCTGCTCAAAGGAGGTGACCAGGCCCTGCTCGCGGCTCTGCAGGCCGCACCGGTCGTCGGCACCATCCGCACGCCGGATTCACTGCCGTGGGCACTGCACTATGCCCACCAGACGATTGCCCCGGATGGCAGCCGGCACATCTCCATCTCCACCGACCGGCTCATCCATTGGTGGGAGGAGCTCTATCGCACGCATTCGGTGCAGTACCCCTTCATGCTGATCGAGTTGCAGGTCGATCCAGCCGGCAACGGCGAAGGCAAGCTCGTGGTCGCCGGCAAGATCGTCGCCAAACCCGACGAGAAAAAGATCGAGATCGAGAACTTCTCGACCGAGCCGGTGTCGCTCGAGAAGGTTCACGAGGAGAAGTAGTTGCTGCCGCGGCACCGGCGCGCCAGTGTACTGGTGCCGGGGGCGGCCGCCCGCGTCAAGGCTGGGTCAAGGCTGGCGGCCGCGTCAGGGCAGGCGGGTGGCGGCGGAGGTGCCGCGTGTGTCGGCGGCGCTGCTGGCAAAGGTGCCGGAAAAGCTGCCGCCGTCGGGCGACAGTCGCCAGCGGAAGCTGCCGCCGCTGACGCGCCAGTTGCCGCGCTCCGTGAATTGCACGCGCACCTCGCGGCCGACGATCTCTCCCGAGACGTGGATGGGAGTGCGCTGCGCGGCCGGGATGCGACGGCCGTTCTCCGCCCATTTCTCCCCATCGCCGGAAAGCTGGTCGCCGTCCTGGTGCAGCACGATGCGGTAGGTGATCCACAGGCCGCGGTACGCGGGATGGTTGGTGGTGCTGACCACGTTGCGGATCTCCCACGAGCCGTTGAGATCCTCTGCGCCGCGCGGCCGCGACGCCTCCTGGGGCGGGGGCTGGGGCGCCGGGCTCTCGGGTGCCTGGGGCACGGGGCTCTCGGGCCCCTGGGGCGCGGAGCTCTCGGGTGCCTGGGGCGCCGGGAAGGCTCCTCCGGGCTGCCGCGGCATCGGCAGGGTGCCGGTGCCGGCAGCCGCGCCTGGCACGGCGCCGGCGGCCGGCGCGCCGGCCAGGCCGGGCGCTGCGGGGACAGTGTGCTCGCCGGGCATGCCGGGTGCTTCGGGGATGCCGGAGCCACCCATGTCCGAATCGGGTGCGGGCTCCGCGTTCGCGCCGGCGCCGGCCGCGGGTGCCTCGGCTCTGGGCATCGCCTTAGGCATCGCCTCCAGTTGCCGATTCTCGGCCATGTTGGACGAAGGCTGAGGACGCTGAGGGGACATCGGTACCGGTTGAACCGGGGCCGGGCCGGGATCGATCGGCGCCAGCCGCGCGGGTGGCGCCGGCGGCTCGCGCGAAGGGATCGCGGCAGGCGAGCCGCCTGCTGCCGCCGGCTTCCCGAGAGTCGTCGGTCCGTGGTCAGAAGGTGAGGTGGCTCGCCCCTCTCCGCTGGCGCTGCCGGCCGGGCGATCGGTCGCGGCGGCAGGCGCGCCGCCCGGCGGCAAGACAATGCTCCGGTGACCCTGCGAGTGTGCCCGGAGCAGGAAGACGCAGAGCAGCACCAGGGCGATGGGGACCGCCACGACCGCCGCCGCCGTTCGGCGGTCCAGCCGCAACGACGGCGGCGATGGGACCTGGCGCGGCGGCAAGGCCGATCGCGCCGGCGTCGCAGGCCGCCCGGGCCGCGGTTGCCGCTGCGGCTGCGCCGGTTGCGGTTGCGGCCGCGGCTCAGGAGAAATCGGTTGCCCCGGTTGCACCAGGCGGCCTCGCTGAGATGCTGATGCCGCCGGTGCGGAGGGCTCGTTGCCGGTTTCGGCCGGCAAGGCGGCCTTCGCGGGAGGGCTTCCCTGGCGGCGCTTGATCGCCCGCCTGCCGCGGCCTTCGGTCGCCGAGGGCCGCGCCGGCGCCGGCTGGTTCGCTGGAGAGGCCTGGGCCGCAGCTTCGTGCGGAATGCGCACGACAGCGTTATCCCAGGATGTCTCCGGGCTTGGCCCCGGCG
>DATKFK010000703.1:0-14972 GCA_035544375.1 Thermoanaerobaculia bacterium | reverse complement strand
GAAGCTCACCGTCTCGTCGCGATACGCCTGCCGCAGGACCTCGACGTCGTCCGGCGCGATGGCCGTCCCGTCGCCGTAGTAGGTGTTCGCCGGCAGGTCCTCCGGCGAGAATTCCGACTCGAGCGCCTCGCGCACCGCCGGTTCCAGGGTCGAGACGTGGAAGAACGCCGCATGGTTGAACCACAGCATCTCCCCCGTCGACGGGTGGCTGGTCATCGCCTCACGCACCGCCCGCGTGCGCAGCCGGCCGCCCTCTTTCCACTCCGTCTCGATGCCCCCCTTGCGGCAATGCTCCTCGACCGCCGACCGGTCGGAAGTCTGGAAGACGGTCTGCCAATCGAGCCCGAAGCCATCGCCGAAGTTGCGGACGTACATCCATTTCTTCTCCACGAAGCGGTCGCGGAGCGGCCGCGGTATGCGATCACGCACCCGCCGGCAATCGGCAATCGGCGTCGCCCCCCCTGCCACCGCCGGCGTCTGGCAGAAGAAGAAGATCTTCCGCGGCCATACGGACTGGTACGAGTTCTCGTTGTGCAGGAAGATGGGATAGCGTGGCGGGTAGTCGGTGGAGGTATAGATGTTGCCGCCGACCGAGCTGCGCGGCGAGGAGCGCTCGCGGTATTCGAGGGCCGCGCCGGAGGCCGCGCGGATGAAGTCCTCGAGGTCCTGCGCCCCGGCGCAGTCGAAGCCGCGAAACAGGATGCCGCCGTGCCGCAGCAACAGCTGGTCGAGGAGGGGGCGGTTGGCGCCCGCCCACTCGCCGAGGTGGAGCCCGCCGTCGCGGGGCTCGACGAGGACCGGCAACTCCGAGGCCGGCAGCAGCGGCTTGACCGCGACCAGGTCTTGCTGTGAGAGATTCACCGGCCGCCGGTGCGGCGCGCCGCTGAGCCGTGGCGAGGAGTCGGGATTGTGAAGCATCGGATGGTTTCCTTTCATGCGCCCGCGGCGACCGGCTGCTGCCGTCCGGCCGTCGCTCGGGCGCCGCCGCGCGCCAGGTGGGGCTGCTCGACGCGGCCAAAGTGGGCGCCTACCCAGGCGTCGTCGTAAATGGTTTCCAGGTACCTTTCGCCGCGGTCGGGCAGGATCGCCACGCAGTTGGCGCCTGCCGCCAGCCGGTCCGCGGTCTTCTCGATCGCCGCCATGACGGAGCCCGACGAGCCGCCGGCCAGGATGGCCTCGCGCGCCACCAGGCGCCGGCAGCCGGCAATCGATTCGGCATCGGTGACGTGAATGCATTCGTCGACCAGCCCCGCATGCCAGAGCGGCGGCTGCAAACCGGCGCCGAGGCCCGGGATCAGGCGCTCGGACCTGCAACCGCCAAAGACGACGCTGCCGACGGCGTCGACGGCAAAGACGCGGGTCGCGAGCTTACGGTCGCGCACGTGCTCGCAGCAGCCGCGGAGCGTGCCGCAGGTGCTCACCGCGATGAACAGGTAGTCGACCCGATCGTCGAGCGCGGCCGCCACCTCGCGCATCGTCGAGCGGTAGTGCTCTCGCGGATTCAGCAGGTTGGCGTACTGGTTGGGCCAGAAGGCATCCCCGATCTCGCGCACCAGCGCGGCGACGCGCTCGAGCCTGGCCGGGAGCAGCTCTCCCGTCTCGGGATCGGGCTGCAGCACCACCTCGATGTCGGCGCCATACGCACGGAGGATCGCGATGTTCTGTGCCGTCGTCTTGGCGTCGACCACGCAAATGAACTGCAGGCCGTGATAGCGGCAGGCCTGCGCCAGCCCGATGCCCATGTTGCCCGAGCTCGATTCCACGATGACCGTGTCCGGACCGATGGCGCCGGAAGCGAGCCCATCCTCGAGGATCGCGACCGCCGGCCGGTCCTTGATGCTGCCTCCCGGATTGAGCGCCTCGAGCTTGGCGAAGAGGTGAAAGCCGGCCGCGGGGAGATACTGCCGCAGACGGACGAGTGGAGTGCGGCCGATCGTGGCGAGGATGCCGTCCGCGATCCTGGTGGAGCGCGGCGCGAGCTCGAGATCGCCCAGCCGCCCCTCCAACCCGGAGACCGGCATCAGAGGAGGTCTTCCGGGATCTCGAAAGCGAGGGTGGCCGTGCAGAACTCCCGCCAATCGGGCGTCACCGCGTCGAAGATCGATTCCTCGCCGTGCCACATCGAACGAGTCACCGTGAGGTCCTGGTGGAGGTAGACGATGTCGTCGGCGACCAGCGGCGCGGCAACGAGCGGGGCCTCGGGTTGACGGCCGCCGTTGGCCGAGCTGCTCTCCTGCTTGGCGTCGCCGCCGGCCTCGGACCAGCCGGGGAAGCCGCGGAGGTCCCTCAAATAGAAGGCTTTGCAGTAGGACCGGGTGAGCCGCGGATCCAGCCAGATGCCGGCGGTCTGCTCGGCCGCGGTCAAGGCCGCGGCCACCTCTTTACGGCCGGCCGCCTTGGCGATCATCAGCGGCGTGCGGTTGTCGCGCCCCGTCAGGGTGATGTCGGCGCCGCGGTCGAGCAGCAATCGCAGCATGGGGACGTCGCCCCGGCCGGCCGCCCAGTTGAGCGGCGTCCAGCCCTGGTCGTCCCGCTGGTTGACGGCACCGCCCGCGGCGAGGAGCCGAGTCAGCGCTTCGACGTCGCCGCTCTTGGCAGCGTCGATCACATCGTTCACGTTTTCGTCGCTCATTCGTCTGCACTCCCAGCCAGCCGCCCGGCTCCGTGCCGGCCGTGTGGTGTAGCGAACCCGCGACGATTTTCCGGCTAGCTTCGTAGCAACGGGTGCTACTTCTGCGGTGTCACTGCGCCCACGATCTCGAGGTGAACCCTACCGCGCTCACTCACCCAACTCACCTCGCGTGTGCGTTCTTGGAGGTTTTGAATCTTCCAAGAACTGCATGTTACCGCAGATTCGTAGTCATCGTCAAGTGAAAATATTGCTACCGCGAATAATTTACCACCCCTGGTGAAGCTAAGATCGACGCAACGGCTTTAGACTAAGGCATATACCCTGCCTCACGCGAGGATTTTTTACATACCCTTCCCCTCGAGGTCAGTTTGTTAACATTTTTCACAAAAAAAAGAGCGTATGCTTCGAGTGCAGCAGCAAGGCTCCTCACCTTGTCGATCGGGCGCCGCCGGTCCGTAGCCGGCGATCGCCGCGGGAGAAATTATGCGCAGTTCCTGGTGCTCGGTGCTCCTGACGCTGGCGCTGGCCGGGACGCTTGGCGGCGGCGCGGCCGTCGCCGGACCGGAGCGGAATCCCTGGCGGCTGCCGATTGCGACCAGGACGCTCGCCAACGGCCTGACGGTGATCGTCTCCGAGGACCACTCGGTCACCACCTTCGGGCTCTGCACCGCCTATCGCATCGGTTTCCGCTCCGAGCCCAAGGGCCACGCCGGCTTCGCCCACCTCTTCGAGCACATGATGTTCCAGGGTACGCCCAGGGCGCCGAAGGGGGTTCTCAACCGCGTCGTCGAGGCCGGCGGCGGCAAGCTGGCCGGCGCGACCAACTGGGACCACACGATCTACACCGCGGCCGCACCCGTTTCGGCTCTCGACGCCGTGTTGTGGCTCGAGTCCGACCGGATGAGGACGCTCGATTTTTCCGCGAAGGGCTTCGAGAACCAGAAGGACGTCGTCAAGGAGGAGATCCGTGCCAACGTGATCAATCAACCTTACGGCCTCTTCTACTGGACCGACCTGGGCAGCCGCGCCTTCGGCAAGTGGGAGAACAACCACGACGGCTACGGATCGTTCGCCGACCTCGACGCCGCCACCTTGGCGGACGTCGAGTCCTTCTTCGAGGCTTACTACGGTCCGAACAGCGCGGTCATCGCCGTGGTCGGCGACGTGACGCCCGACGAGGTCTTTGCCAAGGTCGAGAAGTACTTCGGGGACATCCCGCCGCGCCCCAGGCCGTTGCCGCCCGACACCAGCGAGGGACCGAACACCGCCGAACGGACGCTGGTCGAGACCGATCCCTTGGCGCGCATACCGGCCTTGGCCGTCGGCTGGAAGCTGCCGGCGAGCAGCCTGCTCGATCACGTCCCGGCAGCGCTCCTTGCCAACCTCCTGCTCAGCGGCGAGGCGGCGCGCCTGCCCCAGCGCCTGGTGAAGGACAGGAAGCTCATGCTCAACGTCCAGGGCGGGCTGAACTGGCCGCTGGGGGATCCCTGGACCTACACCGGTCCGGCGTTGCTGACCGTCAATGGCATGTACAAGCCTCCCGCCAGCGCCGAGAGTGTCATCGCCGCGATCGACGAGATCGTCGAGGACATCTCCCGGCACGGCGTGCCGGACGCGGAGCTCACCCGCACTAAAACGAAGATGGAGTCGGATCTGTACTCCACTCTGGAGCTCCCCGTCGACCGCGCCGCCATGCTCGCGTCGCTGCAGCTGCTCACCGGCAACGCGGGGGTCCTCACGGATCTGCTGGCGGCGATCGCCGCGGTCACCTCGGCGGACCTCCAGAGAGTCGCCGCCACCTATCTGACCGCCGCCAATCGCACCGTCGTTGACCGCCGGCCGGTCTCCTCTGGCCAGCCGGCGGCGAAAGGCAAGGGCAACGCGCCATGAAGAAACGGAGTCTCGTCCTCGTCGCTCTGTTCGGGGTGCTGTTCGCAACCGGCCTCCGGGCCGCGGATGAACCGCCGTTCCCCAAGGAGCTGCCTGCGTTTGGGCTCGACCGGCCCCTGCCGGTCCCCCCGGTAGTTCAGCTGAAGACGGCGGAAGGGCTGACCGTCTGGATCGTGGCACGCGCGGGCTTCCCCAAGGTCACCGCCATGCTCACCGTTCGCGGCGGCAGCGCCGCCGACCCGAAGGACTTCCCCGACCTCTCGGACCTGCTGGTCGCGACGGTGAAGGACGGCACGCCGATGCGTTCGGCCACGCAGATCGCCGAGGAGATCCAGGCGGTCGGCGGCGAGATCTCGACGGCCACGCACGTCGATGCGCTCTTCGTCACCGTCGGCGGTCTGGCCTGGGGCTCAGACCGGCTGTTGACGGTCCTCGCGGACATCGCGCGCCACGCCTCCTTCCCCGCCGGCGAGGTCAAGCTCGCCAAGTCGAACGCGCTCGAGGACTTGCAGTCACAACTCTCGAAGCCGGAATTCCTGGCCGCCAGGGCCTTTGCGGCGGCCCTCTATGGCGATCATCCGTATCGCGCGGTGATGCCCACTCCCGAGTCGATCACCGCCGCCACCCCCGAGCTCTTGCGGCAGGAATTCCAGCGGCGCTTCCGTCCCGAGCGCGCCCTGCTGATCGTGATCGGCGACTTGGACCCCGCCGCTACGGTCAAGACCGTGACCGCCGCGTTCGGCGGCTGGACGGTGACGGGAGAGGCCGCGCCCGATGCGCCGCCAGGGCCCGCCTCCACCGCGCATTCGATCTATCTCGTCGATCGCCCCGATTCCGTGCAGTCGCTGGTGGTCGTGGGCGGGCTGGGCCCGAAGGTGGGCGACCCGGACTACTACTCGCTGCTGGTCGCGAACATGATCTTCGGCGGCTCGCCCGGCAGCCGGCTCACCAGGAACATCCGCGAGGACAAAGGCTACACCTACTCGCCCGAGTCGATGGTCACCCCGCGCCAGGCCAGCGGGCGCTGGCGGGTCCGCGCCTTCGTCCGCAACGAGGTCACGGCGGCCACCCTCAACGAGATCCGCTACGAGCTGGACCGTCTGGGCACGACGCGAGCCACCGACCTTGAACTCAGCACCGCCAAGCGCTACCTCTCCGGCTCGTACCTGTTGGACAACCAGCAGCAGTCCGCGCTGGGCACCGCCCTGGCCATGGGCTGGATCAATGGGCGCACGCCCGAAGCGCTCGCCGAGTTCGTTTCCAAGGTGAGCGCCGTCACCCTTACCGACGTGGAGCGCGCCGCCAGGACGTTCTTCGCCTTCCGCGAGCAGCTCGTCCTCGTCGTCGGCGACGGCGCGCAGGTGAGGCCGGTGCTCGAGCAGTTCGGACCGGTCACCGACCTGAAGCCGTAGACCTCATCGACGCTCGCCACACTGCAGAGAGCTTGCTTGACCGCCAGGTCTCCGCCGGGCGAGGGTGGTCTCCCTCCGCCAGGAGCCTCGCAGGTGCTCGATCAGCACCAGGGCCCCCGCCCGCCGCCCCACCACCGCGAGCACCCGCAGGCGCGTCTCCGGGTCGAGCGCCGCCAGGCTCTCGTCGAGCACCACGAGATCGGCCTTCTGGAGCAGGGCCCGCGCCAGGCACACCCGGCTCGCCTCGCCGTCCGAGAGCTGCCAGCCAGCCTCGCCGATGCGCTCCCCGAGACCACCAGGGAGCCTGTCGAGCAGCTCACCGAGGCCGAGCTCACGGCACAGCGCCTCGGCCTCGACAACGTCACCGTTCGTGGGCGGCCAGCCGCGGCCGGCCAGTAGGTTGAAGGCCAGGGTGTCGGCGAAGAGATGGTTGTCGTGGAGCTGCGGCACCGCTACCACCCGGCGGCGCCAGCCCTCTCTCCCCACGGTCGCGAGGTCCAAGCCCCACAGTAGTAGCAGACCCGAGTCAGCACGGCGCTGCCCCGCGAGGGCCGCGGCGAAGGTGCTCTTGCCCGCGCCCGACGGGCCGTCGAGGACCAGCCGCTCCCCGGACCGGACTTCGACGCTCACCCCGACAAGCACCGATCGCTGGCCGCCCGCAAGCCGGCATTCGAGGCCCCGCGCCTCGAGCAGCCGCGGCGCGGCGGCCAGCGATCTCTCCACACCCGACCCACCGCTCCCAAAGCTGCTCGCACACCTCCAGGCACCACCCGAACAGCCGCCCAGGATCGGCCACACCTGAGCAGTCGCCGCGAGGCCACCCGAGACGTCGCGGACCGCAAATGCCAGCCGCCGCAGCCCAGCCTGGGCAAGCAGCAATCCCCCCAGCGAGGCCGCGAGGCGGCCAGGCGTCGCCGCCGTCCCTCCGCCAGCCGGCGCCAGGGCACCAAGCCCCGCCAGGAGCCAGGCGCGCGGCAGTCCGGTACGCAGCCAGGTCTCCCGCCTGCCGAGTCGCGCGGCGAGCGCGTGATGCCCGGCAAGCGCGGCGTCCTCGTCGCCATCCCCTTCCGCGGTACCTTGCACGACGCGCGTGCGATGCCCGGCCACTGCCTCGACCATCCGGTCCGTCAGCGCCAGCCGCGCAGCCGCGCAGTCCCGGCATCCCCGCAGGTGAGTCGCGGCCAGGACCGCCACCCCTGCCACCGCCAACGCCAGCAGCGCACAATGCGCCACCGCGGCGGCACCGTGCGCGAGCACGCCCGTCGCGGCCGCCAGCTCCGCCGCCGCCACCAGCGCCGCCGGCCCGGCGCGCAGCGACAGCCGCTCGACGGCTTCGGTGGCCAGCACTCGTCCCAGCAGACGACCGGTGCCCTCGCCGCGCAGCCGGTCGGGCGCCAGCTCGACGAATGCCGCGAAGAGCCGTCTCCTCAAGGACAGCGCCACCCGCTGCCCCAGCGCCGCCACCGCCGCCAGCTCGGCGCCCTGCGCCGCCCCCTGGGTCGCGAGCAGCAGCGCCCACGCCCACAGCCAGCCCCGTGCGAGGCCGCCGTCGAGCACCCCGCGCCCGAGCAGGTACCAGCTCGCGAGCGCCACGATCTGCCACGCCGCGACGGCCAGCAGCCAGGCCGCGGCCAGCGGCACCGCACGCGCCTCGCGCAGCTGCCTCGCGATCGGCTGGTCGCCGGCAACGGTCAGGACGTGAGCTTCCAGCCCTGGCCCTCCGGCCAGCTGCGCCGCGAGCAAAGCCTCGCGCGCCCGCCGCTGGCGGCCCGGTCTCAGCTCAAGCGTTCCCAGCAGATCGTCGACCCTGGCCGCCTGGCGCTCTCCGGCGGCCCACACCAGCGCTGCCGCCAGCCGGGAGGTGCCGACGCGCCTGCGTTGTCCATTCGGAGTCAGCGCCACCATCCGGCGACCGCGGCGCCGCAGCAAGACCAGGTACCCGGCATCGGGCTCGCCGAGCCGCAGCACCGCCGGACCGAGGCTCGGCAGCGCCCGTTCCAGCTGCGGCCACGGCACCTCGACGTCGTCCATCTCCAGCCCCACAACGTCACCAGCACCTTCATATGCAGCCGGGCGACCGAGCTCGCCTCCCCGACCACCGCCCTCGCTACCTGCCATCCTGACCGCCGCCGCCGCCGCTGCCGCAGCAATCGCCGCATCGAGACCATCCACGGGCCAGAGCAGCCCTGCGAGTTCCCGCAAGCCGCTCATCCACTCCGCTCCCTCTCGCCAGTCGCCGTTTCCGCCAAGCCTCCATCTTCCTTCCCGCCCACCCCACCCTCCCCACCCTCGCCCGGCCTCGCCCGCGGCCGCCGCTCCGTGCCCATCGGTGGTTCCCCGGCCGGCGCCCACTCTCGCAGGCGGCCACCCTCGAGATGGAGGTGCCGCCAGCCGCCACCCGCCAGCGCCGCCGCGACCCGCACCTCCGCCTCGAGCATGGCCCGGTAACGCGAGCCCAGCCGCGCGGCCAGCGCTCCCGGCGGCCCGTCCTCCACGAGGCGCCCGTGCTCGAGGACGATCACGCGGTCGAAGCCTGCCGCTTCTTCCGGCGAGTGGGTGACGCACAGCAGCGTCGCGCACCGCCACCGCGTGCGCGCCTCCCCGAGCAACTCACGGCGCAGGTCGGCGGCCAGGCCGCGAAACGGTTCGTCGAGCAAGGCCAGGCGCACGCCCGGGCGCGACAGGGCGCGAGCGAAGCGCAGGCGCTGGGCTTCGCCGCCCGAGAGCCGCCCGCCGTTCTCGCCCAGCGGCTCCTGCAGGCCGTGCTCGAGCCTGCCCACCAGCTCGAGCAGCCGCGCCGCCCGCAGCGCCTCCGCGGGAGCGATGCCCGCCGCATCGCAAGCGGTCACGCCTCTCTGGCCGAGGTCCGCCCCGTCCCGAACGCCCGCGCCGAGGTTGGCGAGCAAGGAGCCGCGCCACAGCGCCACCTCGGGAGCGGCCCACGCCACGGCGCGCCGCACCTCGCGGAGAACTGCCGCATCGAGCTCCCGCCCGTCGGCCCGCAGGCAGCCGGCCATCGGCCGATGCCAGCCAAGCACCGTACCCAGGAGCGTCGACTTGCCCGCTCCCGAAGCTCCCAGGACCGCCACGTGCTGGCCGCCCGGGATCGCGAGATCGACCGCCCGCAGCAGCGGGCGTCCGTCGCTCTCGACGCTGCAGCGCTCCCAGCCGATCGCCATCCCGCCGGACGCCAAACGCACAATACCCGAGGCCGGCCGCACCGTTTCCCGCGTTCCCGACCCACCCTCCGCCAGGGCCTCCCCGCACGCGATCTCCTCTTCCGCGGCGAGAGGCTCCTCGATGCGGCGCCGCAGGCTGCGGTCGAGTGGCAGGCTCCTGCCCGCCAGCAACGCCAAGCGCTGGCCGGCGCCGGCCAGCTGGAAGGCCCACAGCGCCAGCACCATCGTCTGCGGATCGAAACCGTGACGGCGGACGTGGCCGAGCACCAGGCCGGCCGCGGCGAGCGACAGCAGCCCTTGCGCTCCGGTCTCGAGCCAAGCGCCGGCCGCCTCGGCCTCGCGCCGGGCGCGCAGCCAGCCCGCGAGCAGCTCCTCGTGCCGCCGCCTGAGAGCGGTCGCCGCACCGTGTGCCCGCACTGCCGCCAAGCCGCGCAGCACGTCGAGGTACAGCGCCCCCAGCGCCGCGCCGTGGGCGCTCGCGCGCCGGCTCCGCTCCTCGCAGCGCGGCAGCAGCGCGAGCGGCACGAGGAGAGCGCCGGCTCCCGCGGCGGCGCCGCCCGCCGCCAGCCCGGGGTCGAGCCAGGCGATGCCCGCCGCAGCCAGCACGACGTCCAGACCGGCGCCCAGCGCTGCGGCGGCGAGCTCCGGGCCGCGCCGCAGCTCGCCGATGCGGTGCGCCCGCTCGGCGAGATCTCCCAGCAGCCGGGTCCGCAGGTAGCGGTCGGGCAGCCGCGGTAGCTTCGCCGCCAAGCGCAGGCGCAACCCCGTCTCGCGCCGGCGCCCCAGCGATTGCGCGGCGCTGGCGGCGGTCACCTCGCAGAGCAGCACCGCCGTCCCCAGCGCCAGCAGCGCCGCGAGCACGCCCGCTCGCATCGTCCGCGACGCCGCGGCCGGCAGGATCTCCAGCGCGGCCACCAGCAGCGCCGCCTCGGCGAACCGGCCCACCGCCGCACCCGCGCCGGCGAGCACCAGGGTCGCCCCTGTCCGCACCGCGGCCCGCACCCCCGGCAACCTCTCAGCGGGGCCGATCGGCGCCGCTTCCGACGCGCGCAGCTCGCTGGACCGCTCCCCCGGCTCCCTGTCGGCACGCCCGAACGGTGGTGCTTCCGACCCGCGCAGCCCCTTGGACCGCTTCCCCCGCTCCTCGTCCGCCCGGCCGACCGGAGCCGCCCCCCGCGCCCCGGCCCGCGGCGACCCGCCTTTGCCCGCCGGCGGCCCGGCTCCTCCCGCACCGGCAAGCCGCCCGCGGACGCGCACCAGCACCGCGCCTTCGCACACCACGCGCTCGCCGCCGCCGGCGTCCGCCGGTGCCTGTCGCACCGTCCAGCAGTCCGCCGGCACCACCGCCCCACCCACCCCCGCCGCCGGCGGTGCCAGCGCGTCGTCGAGCACCGCCCGCAGCAGCCGGCCCGCCCCGGCGCCCCGCCGCACCGCCCCGGCGGCCACCAACTGCCGGGTGAAGCGCACCGCCGCGTCCATCGCCGCGAGCCGCCTCCAGCCGCCGGCGCCAGCCGCCGACTCGATCAGCACCCGCCCTTCCACGCCGTCGATCCCCATAGCCGCCAACCTCGCCGCCAGCACCCGCAACGCCCCGTCGCTCGCCGCCCACGCCCGCCAGGCCGCGGCCGGCACCAGCGCCCGATGGCGGAAGGTCTCGCGCTCGACCGTCACCACCGTCGGCCAGCGCCGGCCCGCCGCGGGATCCATCACCTGCACGCGCCCGCCATGGCGGCGCCAGACGGCGACGAAGTGCGCCGCGCCACCCGGCCGCGCGACCACCAGGACGCAGGGCAGGCACGCCGCCGCCGCCAGCGTCGGATACTCCACCGGCACCAGGACCTGCTCTGCCTCCAATCCCTCCTCGAGCGCCACCTCCTCCAACGCGTCGATGGAGGTGCCGTCGCGGCCCGTACGGCAGGCCTCGCGCAGCCGCTCGAAAGGCACGTCCAAGCCGAAGCCGCCGAGCAGTGAGGCCAGGGCTGCCGGCCCGCAGTCCAGGGCCGAAGCCTGCAGCACCTCCGGCGCCAGCAGCCGCCGCCGCGGTCCGCGGTGCCGCTCGCTCAGGACGCCCCCTCGCGCCGCACTTCCCCGCTCGCCCGCCCGCTCCGCCGGCCCAGCCCGCGGAGTGCCAGGCCCGCGGGGGTCTCGCGGCCAAGCTCCACCTCGACGCGGCACGGCTCCCCCACCCGAGCCAGCAGCGACCACGCCGCCGCGTCCACCGGCAGTGCCAACCTGACCTCCCAGCCTTCTCCCGGCCGCGGCGCCGGCGCCACGGCCGCCACCCTCGCCGGCAGCGTCACCGCGCCTGCCGCCGGTCCGGCTGGCAGCCACACCCAGGCCCGCAAGCCCGCACGGACGGCGGCCCCGCCGGGCGGCGCGAAGCCGGCGACGACCACCAGAGGACCGTCCGGCACCAGAGTCGCGAGCGGCGTGCCGCGCACCACCGTCGCGCCCACCTGAACCGTCGTCACCTCCGCCAGCCGCCCCGCGACCGGCGCGCGCACCGATCGCCGGCCCAGCTCTCGCTCGCTTGCATCGCTCTCCACGGCGAGCGCCGCCAGCTCGCCACGCAACCGCGACAGCTCGCCGGCCAGCCGCGCACCCGCGGCATCGCGCTCCGCCAGCGCCGCCCGGCCCCGCCGGTTGCCGGCCTCGCCGGCCAGCGCCACCGCGGCCGCCGCCTGCCGCCGCTGCTCCGCCTCGGCGCGGCTGCGCGCCGCCGCCGCGCGAGCGACCAATCCCGCGGCCTCGAGCTGCGCGTCGCGCGCCCGCGTCTCCTCGGCGAACTTCTCCGCTGCGGCCGCCTCGCCACTCCGTCGTTGCCGCTCGCCGCCGGCGGCCGTCTCGGCGGCGCGCTCCTCCGCCTGCGCACGGCCGAGCGCGGCCTGCTGTGCGGCGACCGCTGCCGTTTCCAGCATCAGCGCCGCACGCCTCGCGGCAAGCCCGCCCAGGCGGGCGGCGACGTCCCGGCTGTCGAGCGTGGCGAGCACCTCGCCGGCCCGCACCCGCTGCCCAAGATCGCAGCGCCGGCTCGTCAGCATTCCGTCGGCCGCAAACACCAGCACCCGCGGCGGCGCCGCCGGCGCGATCCTCGCGCTCGTGCTGTCAACGGTCACCGGCACCTCGGCACCGAACGCCCAGGCCAGCCAGCCCACCAGCAGCACCGCGGCCGCGGCGACCGCCGCCATGCGCCCGCTCGATCTCTCGGAGTCGAGCGCGCGCAGGGTCGCGGCGTAAGCGACGAGAGCACCGTCTTCGGATCGGACCTGTCGCATTTCCACCTCGCTGGCGACCGGCGACGACTGTACAAGAGCGCGCGCCACGAATGTAAAAACAAAATCACGCTGCCGTGGCACTACGCTATGTCGCGGGTGCTGGCTCGCAGAGGATCGATCACGGCCGTGCGAAAGGAGGTGACCGACATGAACCTCAAGACCAACCTCAAGGCAGGCCTCAAGGCCGAGCGCGTCCAGGATCAGAGCACGGGCTCCAGCTAGCCTGAAGCGCCGTTTCCGACGCACCGCCAGCGCCCGTTTTCCTGCCTCTCCCTGGGCCAGGAGAGCGCAAGGAATTCCTCGGCGGCTCACCGGTCTCTTGCCAGCTTCGCCCGCGAGGGGTCCGCGGCCGAACACCGATCCGCGACGATCACCTGCAGCGCGGGATCGATCTCCTTTCAGGTCTCCGTTGACCTCAGGCGGGGTGCAGGTCAACGGAGACCTGAAAGGAGATCGGATGACGACCACTGCAAGTCCCGCTCAGCTGATTCCCGCCGCCACCACGGATGGCACGACCGGCCTCTGCCTCGCCATCGTCGGCTCCCGTGATTTCCCGGACCTCCGCCGTGTCCTCCGCTTCGTCCACGGTCTCCCCGCCGGCATCGTCGTCGCAACCGGCGGCGCCCGCGGGGTGGACCGTTGCGCCGCCGCCGCCGCCAGGGCACGGGGGCTCGAGGTCACCGAGCACCTCGCGGACTGGGACCGTCACGGCACCCGCGCGGGCTTCATCCGCAACCGCACCGTCGCCCTCCGCTGTGACCGGATGGTCGCCTTCTGGGACACCTTCAGCAGCGGCACCGCGGACGCCATCACCTGCGCCCTCCGTCGCGGCCGGCCCGTCACCGTCGTCCTGCCCCGCAGCGCCGGCTCGCGGCCCGTCGTCCTCACCAATCGCCTCGCCGCTCCCCCCGTCTCGTCCGTGCTGTACGTCCGGCGGCACGTCGTCCGTTGAGCGGCGGGCGCACCGGGAAACCTAACCATCCGCGCCGCCGGCCGCCCGGCGGCGACGTACGCATCCCAAAGGAGCTCGCCAACGATGAGATTCGCGCTCTTGCTAGGAAACGTCGGCAACAAGCCCCAGGTCATCACCGCCAACGGCACCACCTACTGCAACCTCAGCATCGGCGTCAACGAGAGGTTCAAGCACCGCGAGCCGGTCACCGAGTGGTACGACGTCGTGGCCTTCGGCAAGCTCGCGGAGACCCTCGTCCACCTCCAGACCGGCGACGAGCTGCTGGTCCTCGGCACCTTCCATCAGGTCTCCTACACCGGCAAGGATCAGGTCAGGCACCGCACCATCGAGATCCGGGCGTGGGACATCAGGTTCCTCCGGCTGCGCAACCGCGCCCAGGCCAAGCCTGAACCGCCAAACGCCGATGACTCCACCGCGAAGATCGGCTCCCCGGACCCCTGACGCGCGAGCCCGGCGCGGGGCGGGGAGACAGGCCTCGCCGCGGGAGGCGGGAGCCTCCCCGGGACGGCGAGGCCCCCTGGACCCTAGGGCACCTGGGGGGAAAGGTGCTTGCGCTTGAGCACCCGCATGCGCTCCACCACCACCTGCGGCAGCTCGTGGGGCTGGCCCTCGCCGTCCTTCCACTTGTACAGCTCCGGGCGACCCTTCACCTTGACCAGATCCCCCTGCCGCATCGCGCGAATGTTGCGGTGGCACAGCTGGTCACTCGACCACACCACCAACCGGTGCCGCCGCGTCTGCCGGTCGTCATGCGTGTACAGCGACAAGACCATGAACTCGCGTGCCCGGGTCTGGCCTTCGTAGGTCTCTTCCATCTCGATGAGGTCGTTGTACCTGGTGACGCTGAAGCTGCGCTCCCGCGTCAGGCGGACCTCGGGATCGTTGCCGAGATAGCCGATGAGAACGACCGGGCGCAGCAGGTCGGTGCCGCGCTCGATCACGCGCCAGCGTTCCACGACGAAATGGGGGACCTCGCGCCAGACACGCTTGCGGTCCCTGACCCGCAGCAGCTCGGGACGGCCCTCGACCTCGAGACGATCACCAGGCCGCGGAAAGCGGAGACGGCGCTGGTCCGCGGACAACACCACGAGGAGGTGCCGCTCGAGCTTGCCACCCACCTGCGTGAAGAGCGGGAGGACGATGGCGTCGCGCCGGAGCTTGCGGCGGACCGCCGGCTCGCACACCTCGCTGATGCAGTCGTACCGCGGTACGAAACAGGGGTCCGTGGCGGGTCGGATCTCGGGTGCCTTGCCGAATGTGCCGGTGACGACGAGCGAGCGGTTCATGCCTGCCTCCTTGCCTTGTAGTTCGCGGCTCCATGCCACGGGCAGGCGGCTCGAAGGCCAGAGGCGAGGCGCAGTCAAGGGGCGCGGCTCGCGGGGCGCACCCCCGGCGCGCGCTCCTCGACGTCGCACCCGCACGGCAAGACGAGGCCGTCGCGGCTTCGGGTTCGGCGTTGCGGCCGGCTCGCGCACCGCGTGGAGGCTTGGCACCGCGGTGAGGAGACACCGGGGTCCGTGGCGTGTCGGATCTCGGGAGCCTTGCCGGAAGTTGCGGTGTGGACGGCCGCCGCCGATCCTCCGCGCCTTGAAATTTCGAGGCTCCTTGGTA
>DATKFK010000702.1:0-2669 GCA_035544375.1 Thermoanaerobaculia bacterium | reverse complement strand
CTCCACGATCTGGGAGGAGGTGGGCACCTGGAACGAAGAGCCTGGCGACGAGCCGAAGGCGGTCGTCGGCAGAGTGCCCGCCGGCGTGAGGTCGCTCACCCAGAGCTGGGTCCCCAGGTTCGCGTCGGCGACCGCGAAGTAGACTTTGGCGTCGGTCGTCATCAGGAAAACCGGCACGTTGTAGTCCGTATAGACGGAGGGCGTCACCAGGTGGGTCAACTGCCGCGTCCCGGCGGCAGTGCCGTCGCTCGCCCAGAGTTGGAGGGAGTCGGAGCTGTCCGTGCCTACCGCGACGATCCGGGTTCCCACCGCCAAGAGCCCGACCCCTCCCACGGCCTGGAAGCCGGGGACCTCGACCGATCCTGCCAGGGTGCCGTCGCTTTTCCAGAGGTGCGCCGGAGCCCCCTGGCCGAGGAGGAACAGGCTGCCTCCGGCGCTCGCCAGAAAGACCGGCGCGCCCGGGGCGAAATTGAAATCGGTGTTCAGGTCGGCGACGATCGAGGTGCCGCTTGACGTGCCGTCGCTGCGCCAGAGCTTGGCCGCGGTATCGGAATAGGCGGTGAAGTACAAGATCCCGCCGGCCACCGCATAGGCGGCCCCATATTCGGCCACGGAAAAGCTCCCCAACGGCAACGCGAAGCCTCCGGCGCGGGTACCGTCCGAACGCCATAGGCCAACGGGGCGGTTGGTGCCCTCGCCGTAGCTCTCCCGGAAGAAGCCGACACCGCCCACCGCGGTCAGGACCTCCAGGCTGGACGAGCACGGGGAAACGAGGCACGGGGTGGGCAGCCGCTGGGTGCCCGCCGCGGTTCCGTCCGTCACCCAGAGATCGTCCCCGTCGTCGCCGACGGGGTTGGCGAAGAAGAGGGTCTTGCCGCCAAGCGAGAGATAGCCCGAGGGTATCAGCGAGGCGTCGTCTTTGACTCCTGGCGCGAGGTCCGCCACCAGGTACGCGGTCTGGCTCCAGGCCGAAGATCCGCACAGGGCCGGCAGCAAGACCGCGCCGAGCAGCCAGATCCTGCAACGCCGGCTCGAGGCGGTCGCGGGCGTGTCGCGTCCCCACCGTGCGGTGCCATGCACGCTTCCGGTCACAGCTTGTCCCCTTGGCGAATGCGGCGCCGTTGCTGGCGCCCTTTCTTTTTATAACATACCATTAGGAAGGATATCAGGCGAGGGCGAGCACCTGCCGGACCCTCAGGGTCCCGTCGTTGGAGGCACCGCATGCACCACAAGGGTTTGGCCTTGACCGTATGGCTTCTTGCCGGCCTGGCGCGGGCTTCGGGGGGCCCGGCACTCGCGGCGACCGCCTCTCTCGTCGCCGATCTCAATACCACGCCCGTTGCCGCCGGCAACGGCGGGCACATCGTCGACATGCAGGCGCTCGGCAGCAACTTTCTGTTCAGCTTCGACCAACAGCTGTGGGGGAGCGACGGCACGGCGCTGGGAACTCGGCTGATCCACGACTTCTGTCCCAGCGGCACCGTGCTGACTTGCGTGCACGTCAATCGCTTCATCGGCGTGGTCGGCGGCGCGGCCTTGCTGCTGGTGGTCACCGACGACCGGGTCCCCGAGATCCAGCTCTGGGCCAGCGACGGCACCGCTGGCGGCACCAGGTCACTGGCCTCGGAACTGACACCGGCGCCGGACACGTACACGACGTCCGCCGAGACGCCCTTCGCCCTGACCGCGCACGCGCTGTACTTCTTCGCCTGCGGCCCCGGCAACTGCGGCCTGTGGAAGACTGACGGCACCGTCGCCGGCACCGTTGCGGTCGCCCAGGGTTTCGGCCAACCGCTGCTCTCCATTGCCGCAGCCGGAAAGCGGGTGTTCTTCGGCGCCGTTACGGCGCAAAGCAAGCAGCTCTGGACGTCCGACGGCACGCCTGCCGGCACGCTCTCCCTCGGCTCGTTCCCGGACTACTACGACTCCGAGGTCTTCGTGGAAGGGCTGGGTCCGTTCTTCGCCGCCGGCCCGCGGGTCTACTTCCTTGCCGGGGACCCGACCCATCACCGGCAGCTCTGGACGAGCGACGGCACGGTGGCGGGCACCAAGCCGTTGACCGCCTTCACACCCGCCGATCCGTTCGCCCATACCAGCCTGGTCAAGGCGATCGGCGATCGGCTCTACTTCGTCGGCGACGACGGCACACATGGAGACCAGCTCTATGTCAGCGACGGGTCCGCGGCCGGCACCCGGGCGGTGACCGCTTTCACCGCTCCCAACGCGTTCAGCAGCGCTCCATTCTTGGCGGATGACGCCGGCTCCCTGGCGGAGGTTGCGGGAAAGCTGCTGTTCGTCGCCACCGACGGCATCCATCCCTTCGGCCTGTGGAGCAGCGGCGGCACGCCGGCGACCACGGCTCTCTTGACCGGCTGCTCCGGGGGTTGTCCCAATCTCCCGGCCGGCACGCAGCTCTTCGCGATCGGCACGCACGCGCTCTTCGAGGTGAACGACGCGGCCGGCGACTTGAGCTTCTGGGCGACCGACGGCAGCGGCGCCGGGACCCTGCCGCTCGGAGCGCCGTGCAGTGGCTGCGGCTTCCCCCAGAACCCCTATGTCCACAGCGTCGCCCCGTTCGCGGGGCACGCCTTGTTCGAATCCAGCACCAGCGCCGGCGACCCCGCCGTCTGGGTCACCGACGGCACGGCCGGGGGCACCCGGATCCTGAT
>DATKFK010000701.1:0-8507 GCA_035544375.1 Thermoanaerobaculia bacterium | reverse complement strand
AGAGCGCCCGCGCCCGGCAGCGGGCCGCCGAGCAGGCTGTGCAGGACGGCCTGCTCCGGCGCCAGCCCGCAGAGCGCGGCAACGGCCGCCGCGTCCACCGCGCCGATGGGGCACAGCCCGAGCCCGGCGTCAGGGGCGACGGTCATCAGCAGCTGCCCCATGTAGCCCGCCTCGAGCAGGAAGAAATCCCGTGCCAGGCTGCCGTAGGGGTTGGCCGCGCCGTCGCCGCCGGCGACCAGGAAGATGGAGAAGGCCGCCTGGTCGAAGATCGGCTGGTTGACCGCTGCATGCGCGCCGCGGTCGAGGGCCGCTCCCGGCTCGACCGGCGCCAGGCGATGGCGGTGCGGGTCGTACTGGTAACTCCCCGCCGCCAGGCCGGCGACCCGGTCCGCCTTGACGTGGAGATAGGTGCGGACGGCGTAGAGGCCGCCTGCCGAGGGATAGCGGTAGCGCGCCGCTTCGTTGGCGGCATGCACCTGGGCCAGGGCCTCCAGCAGGCCGCCGAGCTGGCCGCGGGAGGCGGGCGCGGACGAGAACTCGCGCCAGCTGCGCCGCGCGGCGTAGCGCTGCAGCCGCTCGGCGGACGGCGCCGGCGCATCCCATTCGACGGCCGGCCGGTCCGCGGTGTCCCGCCGCAGTCCCGGCTCGCTCAGCTTCAGCTCGAGCGCCGCGAGCGCCGTCAGCGGCGCGGCCGGCGGCGGTTCCGGCCGCCCCGTGCCGGCGCCGGCGGCCGTGGTGTGGACCGCGCCCGCCGGCGCGTCGGGGCCGGCAGCGGCCAGCGCCCCGCTCGGCGCCGGTCCGCCCGCCGCCGTCGCGGCGAGGGGTCCCGCCAGGAAGCTGTGGACCAGGATGGCGCTGCCGTCGAGGTCGAGCAGCGGGGCGACCTGGCGGAAGTCGAGGTCGCCGATCGGGCAGAGGCCGACGCCGGCGGCGGCCGCCGTCTCCATGAGCAGCTCGCCCATGTAGCCGGCCTCGAGCAGGCAGAAGTCGCGGGCCAGATCGCCATAGACGGGAGCGATGGCGTCGAGACGCGCCACCAGGAACAGCGCGCAGGCGGCGAGGTCGAAGACGCCGCGGTTCACTGCCGCGTAGGCGCCGCGGTCGAGGTGCCACCCGGCGCCGAGCAGGCAGAGGCGGTGCCGCTTGGGGTGGTAGTAGTAGAACCCGGCGCCGACGTCCGCCACGCGGCCGGGACGGACGCCGAGGTAGGCCTGCACCGGATAGAGGTTGCCGGCCGAGGGATAGAGGTACTTGGGCAGGGCGAACGACTCCATCTGGGCTTGCGAGAGACAGGACAGCAGGTCCCCGAGCCGCGCCCGCGGCAGCGGCTGGGCGCCGAGATCGCGCCGCGTGCGGCGCCGGTCGAAGCGGCGCAGGCCGGGCGAGGGCGGCAGCTGGCGTTCGAGCCCGGCGATCTCGGGCGGCGTCGCCGCCGGCGGGTCGCCTGGCGGCGGGGCGCCCGCCGCGGCCAGGGCGGCGGCATCCGGGGTTTCGCCGGCTGCCGGGGCAAGGCCGGCATCCGGGGCGGCGCCGGCGGCTGGCGAGTCGGAGCGCGGCACCACGTAGGCCACCAGCCGGCGGTCGAAGCGGTCGGGACCGACGGCCGCCGCCGCCGCCGAGCGAACCTCGGGCAACCGTTCCAGGGCGGCCTCGATCTCGCCAAGCTCGATGCGATATCCCTGGACCTTCACCTGCGTGTCCTCACGCCCGAGGAACTCGATGTCGCCGCCAGGCAGCCAGCGTCCGAGGTCGCCGGTGCGGTAGAGGCGCTCGCCGGTCCGCGGATGCTCGACGAAGCTCGCGCGCGTCCGCTCGTCGTCGCGCCAGTAGCCGCGCGCGAGGCCGATGCCGCCGATGTACAGATCGCCCGGCACCCACGGCGGGCGCGGCTCCAGCAGGGAATCGAGCACGTACAGCCGCTGGTTCAGCATCGGCCTGCCATAGGGGATGCTCGTCCAGCCGGGATCGACGCGCTCGACGGGATAGAGGACCGACCAGATCGATGCCTCGGTGGCGCCGCCGAGGCCCACCACGCGGGCCGCCGGGGCCAGGGCGCGGATGCGGTCCGGCAGGGTCACCGGGATCCAGTCCCCCGACAGCAGCGCGAGGCGCAGGGAGGCGAGCGGGAGCGCCCTGCCGCCGGCGTGCTCCACCAGCATCGCGGCCAGGGCCGGCACCGAGTTCCAGACGGTCACCTGCCAGCGCGCGATGGCCTCGGCCCAGCTCGCCGGGTCGCGGCCGGCGGCGGGCACGACGATCGCTCCGCCGGCGGCCAGCGTGCCGAAGACGTCGTAGACCGACAGGTCGAAGCTCAGCGACGACAGCGCCAGGATGCGGTCGTCGGGGCCGACCGCGAAGCGTTCGTTGACGTCGAGCACGGTGTTGACCGCGCCGCGGTGATCGATCACCACTCCCTTGGGCAGGCCGGTCGATCCCGAGGTGAAGATCACGTAGGCGATGGCCTCGTGGTCGTGGTCCACGGCCGGCGGGTGCGCCGCCTCGGCATCGCCGGCGACGCACAGGCGCGCGATGTCCGGCGGCCAGTCGAGCCGGGTGTCCACCCAGGGCTGGGTGACGGCGATCCGGACCTCGCCCTGCGCCAGCAGGCCGCGGCAGCGCTCGCCGGGAAGGTCCGGATCGATCGGCAGGTAGGCGGCCCCGGCCTTGAGCACCCCGAGGACCGCGACCACCTGCTCCCAGCCCTTCTCCATGGCCACTGCCACCAGGCGGCCGCGCCCCGCGCCCAGCGCGCACAGCCGGTGAGCCAGCGCGTTGGCCAGCCGATCGAGCGTGCCGTAGTCGAGCTGGCGCGAGCTGGCGATCACCGCCGGCCGCCGGCCGTCCAAGGCCGCCTGCCGCTCGAAGAGCCCGTGGAGCGTGGCCGTGGAGAGCGGAGCCGCCGGCGCCCCGCTGCCGTCCGCGACCGCGGCGGCGGGCAGCAGCCCGCCGGCGAGCTCGTGCGGCGGCTCGAGCCAGCTGTCCGGCTCGTCCGCCAGGCGAGCGAGCAGCCGGCAATAGGCCGCGAACATGGCATCGACCAGGCCGGGCGGGAAGACCTCGTCGATCGCGTCCCAGTTGAAGACCAGCGCGCCGGCGATCTCCGCGACCTGGTGGTCGAGGTGCACCTGCGGCGTCTGGGTGATGCCGTAGACGAACTCGCCGGCGCTCGTCAGGGCTTCCTGCTTCGCGTCCTGCGGCCCGAGGGTATCGAGGTCCAGGGTGCTGGTGAACACCACCGGCATCAGCGTGCGGCGGCCCGGGGCGGCCCCGCGGCTGAGCTCGCGCAGCAGCTGCACGCCGTTGACCTGCTGCGCGTCGAGGTCTCGCCAGAGCTGCGCTTGCAGAGCGCGCGCCTGGACCTCGAAGCTCGCCGCGCCGGGGTCCTCCGCCGCCAGCAGGGTCAGCGACGTGAAGTCGCCCACCACGGCGTCGACCTGCGGATGGAGCGGCAGACGGTTGAACAGCGTCAGGTTGATGGTGAACCGCGGGCTCTTGCTGAAAATGCGCAGCACGGCGGCGAAAGCGGCCAGCAGGGCCCCGGAGGCGGTGATCCCGGCCTGGGCGGCGCGCGCCCGCAGCCGCTGCCAGCGCTCCGGTTCGAGGCGGGCCTCGTGGCGGGTGAAGCGGGCGGGCCCGGTCGAGGCGTCGCGGGCGAACGGCAGCTCCGGGGCCGGCGGCAGGTCGGCGAGGCGGCCTTGCCAGTAGTCCCAGGCGCGGTGGTATGCCTCGCTCTCCCGCCAGGCGAGCTCGCCCAGCACGCAGTCGCGGAACGACAGCTCGAGCGCCGGCAACGGTGCCTGGGGATCGGCATAGAGCACGCCGAGCTCGCGGCGCAGGATGCCGCTGCTCCAGGCGTCGGCAACCAGGTAATCGAGGCTGAAATGCAGGCGCACCACGGCGCCCCGCAGCCGCGCGGCCCTGAGCTCGAAGAGCGGCCAGCGGCCGGCGGGCAGCACCTGGTGCGACATGCGCCGGCGCAACGCCGAGAGCTGCGCCGCTGCCGCCGCGGGCTCGAGGTCCCCGAGCTCCAGCACCTCGATCCGGTAAGGCGGGGCGCTCGTCAGCACCTGCTGGCGCCCATCCGGCAACACCACCGCGCGCAGCATGTCGTGGCGTGCGATGAGCCGGTTGAATGCCGCCTCGAAACGTCCGACGTCGAGGCCGGGGAGGTCCAGCTCGGAATAGTTGTGCGACGCGACCTGGCCGAGGTCGAAGGCGTCGCTGCGGCCCAGCCAGTAGGCCTGCTGCACGTCGGTGAGCGGGAACGGGAGATGGCGGTCGCCGGGATTGGGCACGACCTGGGGCAACGGGGGGCGCGCCGGCTCGCCGCCGCGCTGCAGCTCGAGGCGGGCCACGATCGGCGCCAGCGCCGCCACGGTGGGCGCCTCGAAGAGGGTGCGCAGCTGGATTTCGACGCCCAGGGCCTGCTGCACCGCGAAGCCCAGCCGGGTGGCCAGCAGCGAATGGCCTCCCAGGGCGAAGAAGTTGTCGTTCACCCCGACCCGCTGGACCGCCAGCACCTCGGCCCACAGCGCTGCCAGCACCACCTCGATGCGGGTGCGCGGCGCGACGGCCGGAGCCGCCGCGTCCCGGTCCCACTCGGGCGGCGGCAGCGCGCGCCGGTCGAGCTTGCCGTTGGCGGTCAGCGGCAGGGCGGCGAGCACCACCAGGGCCGACGGCAGCATGTAGTCGGGCAGGACGGCGGCGAGGTGCCGGCGCAGCTCCTCGACGGCCGGCACCGCGGCCGGGCCCGGCACCAGGTAGGCCACCAGGCGGCGCTCCCCGGCGCGATCGGTGCGCAGCTCGGCGGCGGCCGCCGCGAACGCGCCGCTGCCCATGAGCGCCGCCTCCACCTCTCCCAACTCGATGCGGAAGCCGCGGATCTTGACCTGCCGGTCGAGGCGGCCCAGGTACTCGACCTCGCCGCCGGGCAGGCGGCGCGCCAGGTCTCCGGTGCGGTACAGGCGGGCCCCGGGGACCCCGGCCCAGGGATCGGGCACGAACCGGTCGGCGGACATCGCCGGCGCGTCGAGGTAACCGCGGGCCAGGCCGTCGCCCCCGATGCAGATCTCGCCGGGCACCCCCAACGCCACCGGTTGCAGGTGGCGGTCGGCGAGCACCAGCGTGGTATTGGCGATCGGCCTGCCGATGGGCTGGACCGCCGCCTCGCTCGGGGCGACCGGGTGCAGCGACGACCAGATCGTCGTCTCGGTCGGTCCGTACAGGTTCCAGACGCCGGGGGCCCGCTGGCACAGCGAGTCGGCCAGGCTGCGCGGCAGGGCTTCGCCGCCACACCACGCCGCCGGGCCGCCGCCTTGCCAGCCGGCCTCGAGCAACAGCCGCCAGGTCGCGCCGGTGGCCTGCATCACGCTGGCGCCGTGGTCGGCCAGGCGGGTGAGGAGCAGCCGGCCGTCGGCGGCGGCGGTCCGCTCCACGAGCACCAGGCGGGCGCCGGCGACGAGCGGCAGATAGATCTCCAGGCCGGCGATGTCGAACGACAAGGGAGTCACCGCCAGCAGGCGGTCGCGGCGCGACAACCCCGGACGCTGAAGCATCGAGGCGAGGAAGTTGGCGAGCGCCCCGTGCGCGACCTGCACGCCCTTGGGCCGGCCGCTCGAGCCGGAGGTGTGGATGACGTAGGCGAGCTGCGCCGGCAACGGCCCGTCCACGAGATCGTCGGCGCTCTCGGCCGCCAGCGCCGCGAGCTCGGCGTCGAGGCAGAACGCCGGCGGCGCCGCCGGCAGCAGGTCGCGGCAGCGGCGCTCGGTCAGCAGCAGGACGGGCCGCGAGTCCTCGAGCATCGCGAGCAGCCGCGCGCGGGGCTGGGCGGGATCGAGCGGCACGTAGCAGCCTCCCGCCTTGAGCACCCCGAGGAGACCGGCCACCATGGCCGGGTCGCGCTCCATGCAGAAGCCGACCCTCGTTTCCGGGCCGACGCCGAGCCGCCGCAGGCGGCGCGCCAGGCGGTTGGCGAGCCGGTTGAGCGCGCCGTAGGTCAGGGACCCGCCCGCCGTCTCGACCGCGACCGCGTCGGGGACCAGCGCCGCCTGCTCCTCGAAACGCCGGCAGACGTCACCGGCGCCGGCGGCGGTCCGCGTATCGTTGTGCTCGCGCAGCACCGCCTGGCTCTCCGCGGCCGGCAGCAGCGGCAGCGCGGACAGCGCCTGTCCGGGCGCCGCGACGATGCCGTGGAGGAGGGTCTCGAAGCGCTCCCACAGGCGTTCGACCGTGGTGCGGTCGAAGAGATCGGCGTTGTACTCGAGCGCCCCGCCATAGGCTGCCGCCGGTATCTCGGCGCCGGCCGCCGGCGGCGCGTCGACGACCAGCGTCAGGTCGAACTTCGACATGCCGTCCTCGAACCGGAACGGCCGCAGCTCGAGCTGGGCCAGCCGCGGCACGCGGCGCGGCAGGTCCTGGAACACCAGCATGACCTGGAACAGCGGCGAGTGGCCCAGGCTCCGTTCGGGCCGCAGCTCCTCGACCAGCTTCTCGAACGGCAGGTCCTGGTGACCGTGCGCTTCCAGCACGGTTTCGCGGATGCGCGCCAGCAGGGCGGCGAACGCCGGATCGCCGCCGAGGTCGGCGCGCACCACCAGGGTGTTGACCAGGAAGCCGATCAGGCCTTCGAGCTCGCGCCGGTTGCGGCCGGCCGTGGGCACGCCGAGGCTCAGGTCGTCCTCCCCGCTGGAGCGGTGCAGCAGCGTCGCAAAGGCCGTCAGCATCAGGATGAAAGGGGTCACGCCGCTCTGCCTGGCGAACCGCCGCAGCGCCTCGCTCAGGGTGGCCGGCAGCACGCGCGGGACGGTCGCGCCGCGGAAGCGCTGCACCGGCGGCCGCGGCCGATCGGTCGGCAGCAGCAACAGCGGCGGAGCGCCGGCGAGCTGCCGGCGCCAGTAATCCGTCTCCCGTTGCAGCACCGGGCCGGCGAGCCAGGAGCGTTGCCACAGCGCGAAATCCGCGTACTGCAAGGGCGGCTCCGGCAACGGCAGCGGGCGTTGCGCCGAGAAGGCGTCGTAGAGGCTCCCCATCTCCTGGCTCAACAGGGCGAGAGACCAGCCGTCCGCCACGCAGTGATGAGCGGCCAAAAAGGCGACGTGATCGCGCCGCGCCAGGCGCAGCAGCAGGGCGCGCAGCAGCGGCCCGCGGGCCAGGTCGAAGCTGCGGCCGAGCTGGCCCGCGAGCAGCCGCCGCGCCACGCCGTCCGCGGCGCCGGCGGGCAGGGCGGACAGATCGATCAGCGGCAATGGCACTGTCGGCGGCGGCGCGACCACCTGCACGGGCCCGCCGTCGACCACCGCGAAGGTGGTCCTCAGGGCTTCGTGGCGGCGGACCATCTCCGACAGGGTGAGCTTCAGGACCTCGAGCGCGGGCTCACCCGCGATCCGGAACGCTTCGCCGAGGTTGTAGGCCGGGTTGCCGGGCTCGAGCCGGTCCAGGATCCAGAGCCGCTGCTGGGCGAAGGAGAGCGGCACCTTGGGCGGGCGCGGTCCCGGCTGCAAGGGCGGGGGCTGGTCGGGCGTCTCGCCGCGGCGCGCCTGCGCCACGACCTCGGCAAAGCGCTCGACGGTCGGCGCGTCGAACAGGTCGCGCAAGGACAGCTCCACCCGGAAGGTGTCGCGGACTCGCGACAGCGCCTGGATCGCGGACAGGGAGTGGCCGCCGAGCTCGACGAAACTGTCGCCGATACCGATCCCCGTGGCACCCAGGACCTCGCTCCAGATCGCGAGCAGCAGCTCCTGCTCGAGCGTGCGCGGCGGGATGGCCTCCCCGGCGGGGCCGGCCTCGACCGGCGGCAGGGCCCGCCGGTCGATCTTGCCGCTGGCGGTCTGCGGCAGCGTCGGCAGGAAGACGAAGAGCGCCGGCACCATGTAGTCCGGCAGCACCGCGCGCAGGCGCGAACGGATCTCGTCCGCCGCCGGCGCGGCGGGAGGTGCCGGCACGACGTACGCCACCAGGCGTCCGCTCCCCGGCCTGGCGTCGGCGACCACGACCGCATCCAGGACCGCGGGATGCCGGCGCAGCGCCGCCTCGATCTCTCCCGGCTCGACGCGGAAGCCGCGGACCTTGAGCTGGGCGTCGAGGCGGCCGAGGAACTCGAGGCGTCCGTCGGGCAGGTGGCGCGCCCGGTCGCCGGTCCGGTAGAGCCGCGCCCCGGGCTCGCCCGAGAACGGGTCGGGGACAAAACGTTCGGCGCTCAGGTCGGGACGCGCCAGGTAACCGCGGGCCAGGCCGGTGCCGGCGATGTGCAGCTCGCCGGGCAGGCCGATCGGGAGCGCCCGCCCTTCGCCGTCGAGGACGTAGAGGCGGAGGTTCCAGATCGGCCGGCCGAGCGGCGGCGCGGCGGCCGGGCGGTCCGGGTCACAGCGCTCGGCGGTGACGTCCACCGCGGCCTCGGTGGGGCCATAGAGGTTGTGCAGGGAGCAGTCGAAGCGGGCGAAGAACCGGTTCACCAGCTCGCCCGGCAGCGCTTCGCCGCTGCACACGACCAGGCGCAAGCTGCCGCGCCG
>DATKFK010000700.1:0-3167 GCA_035544375.1 Thermoanaerobaculia bacterium | reverse complement strand
TGCGGGACCAGGCGCCGGTCCTTCTTCTTGGCGCCCTTGCGCTCCTTCTTGCCTTCCGCTTTCGCCATCTCCTTGCCTTTCCTTGCCTTTCCCGGGCGGCTACTTCTTCATCGCCTTCTTCTTGCCCGCCACGGCGCCGCGGCGCGGCCCCTTGCGCGTACGTGAATTGGTCTGCGTGCGCTGGCCCCGGACCGGCAGCCCCTTGCGATGACGCACTCCGCGGTAGCAGCCGATCTCCATCAGCCGCTTGATGTTCTGGCTGACCTCCTTGCGCAGGTCGCCCTCGACCCGGCCCTCGTCCGTGATCACCTTGCGGATGCGCCGCGCCTCGTCCTCGGTGAGCTCCTTGACGCGAGTGGTCGTCGGCACGTCGGCCTTGGCCAGGATGTCCTGGGAGCGCGACCGGCCGATGCCGTAGATGTAGGTGAGACCGACCCAGACCTGCTTGTTCTGAGGCAGGTCGACGCCTGCGATGCGTGCCATAGACGACCCCTATCCCTGACGCTGTTTGTGCTTCGGGTTCTCGCAAATCACCCGCACCACGCCACGGCGGCGGACGACCTTGCATTTCGGGCAAATCCGCTTCACCGACGAACGAACTTTCATGACGCCACTTCCTTTCCCATGCTCCTGGATCGAACCGCCGCGGAGGCCAGGCTCACTTCAGCCGGTAGACGATCCGTCCGCGGCTGAGGTCGTAGGGAGACAGTTCCACCAGCACCCGGTCGCCGGGCAGGATACGGATGAAGTGCTTGCGCATCTTCCCCGAGATATGAGCCAGCACCTGGTGCTTGTTGTTGTCGAGCTCGACCCGGAACATGGCGTTCGGGAGCGGCTCGACCACCGTCGCTTCGACTTCGATGGCCTCTTCTTTCTTCGACATTTAGCTTGTTGTCTCGATCCTTGTCTGCCGCTCGATCCTTGATTTCTCTCTCGATTCCACGGGGTGCCCGGCGCTAGGCCTGTATCCCCAGCACTCGCGCTCCCTGGTCGGTGACCGCCACCGAGTATTCGAAGTGCGCCGAGCGCGACCCGTCCTGGGTGCGCGCCGTCCAGCCGTCCGGGTCCACCTTGACCGCCGCCGTGCCGGCGTTGACCATCGGCTCGATCGCCAGCACCAGGCCGGGCCGCAGCTTCGGCCCCTTGCCGGGCTCGCCGAAGTTGGGCACCTGCGGGTCCTCGTGCATCGAAGTGCCGATGCCGTGCCCCGAGAACTCCCTCACCACCGAGAAGCCATGGCTCTCGGCGTGCTGCTGCACCGCGTGCCCGATGTCCGACAGCCGCGCCCCCGGCCGCACCTGCTCGACGGCCAGCAGCAATGCCTCTCGCGTCACCTGCAGGAGCATGCGCGACCCCTCGTCGATGCCGCCGACCGCGAAGGTCCGCGCCGCGTCGCCGTAGTAGCCCTTGTAGACCACGCCGCAGTCGATCCCGGCGATGTCCCCTTCCCGCAGCGGCACGTCGTTGGGGATGCCGTGGACGATCACGTCGTTGACCGAGATGCAGAGCGAAGCCGGGTAGCCGCGGTAGTGCAGGAACGCCGGCACCGCGCCGGCGGCGCGGATGACCTTCTCGGCGTGCCGGTTGAGCTCGCGCGGCGTGACTCCCGGGGCGATCATCCGCTCCATCTCGTCGAGCACCTGGTGGACGATGCGGTTCGCCGCGTCCATCAGGTCGATCTCGCCCTTGGTTTTCAATACGGTCATGTCTTTAGAGCAGTCGTGAATGCTGTGCTTCGAGGGCCGCCAGCAACTGGCAGCCCACCTCCTCGACCGGGCGGTCGCCGTCGATCTCCCGCAAGAGGCCGAGCCCACTATAGTAACCGATCAGAGGCTCAGTTTTTTCCCGATACACCCGCAATCTTTCCCGGATCACGTCCTCGCGGTCGTCGAACCGGCCGCGGGCCAGGGCCCGCCGCACCAGTTGCTCCTCCGGCACGCTGATCAGCAGCACCGCGTGCAGCGGCGCATCGGCCGCAGCCAGGATACCGGCCAGCGTCTCGGCCTGCGCCAGGGTGCGCGGGTAGCCATCGAGCACGAAGCCCGCCGCGTCGGCCTGCCGCAGGCGCTCGCGAACCACCGCGGCCATGGTGTCGTCGTCCACCAGCCCGCCCGAATCCATGATCGCCTTGACCCGCAGCCCCAAGGGCGTCCCCGACTCGGCCTCCCGCCGCAGCATTTCGCCGGTCGAGATGGAAGGCACCCCGAGCTTTGCGGACAGCATCGCCGCCTGGGTTCCCTTGCCGGCGTTGGGAGGTCCCAGCAGCACCACCCGCATGGGCCGTGCCGGCGAGGGCGCCAGGAACCCGGCCGCCGCCTCCGCGGCAGCCGGCGTGGCCGAGGCTTCAGCCGCGTCGGCCACGGATGCGGCTCCTCTTCATGAAGCCCTCGTAGTTGCGCATCACCAGCTGGCTCTCGACCTGCTGGATGGTGTCCATGGCGACGCCGACGACGATCAGCAGCGAGGTGCCGCCGAAGTAGAAGTTGATCCCCATGCCTTCCTTGAACCAGTCGGGGAAGTATTGGTCGAGCCGCGGCCCGAGCCAGGGAATGCCGGCGATGTGGAACCCGGTGAGCAGGAACTCCGGCAGCAAGCAGACTGCCGCCAGGTAGAGCGAGCCGACCAGCGTGATGCGCGTCAGGATGCGGTCGATGTACTCGGCGGTGCGCTTGCCCGGGCGGATGCCCGGGATGAATCCGCCGTACTTGCGCATATTGTCCGCAACGTCGGACGGGTTGAAGATGATCGAGATGTAGAAGTACGAGAAGAAGACGATCGCGACCGTCTGCAGCAGGTAGTAGATCGGCTGCCCGTACTTGATGTAGTTGGCGGTCTCCTGCACCCACTGCGAGTTGGGCGCCATGCTGGCGAGCACCGTCGGGATGGTGACCACCGACCCGGCGAAGATCACCGGGATGACGCCGCCGGTGTTGACCCGCAACGGCAGGTAGGTGCTCTGGCCGCCGTACACCTTGCGCCCCACCACCCGCTTGGCGTACTGGATGGGGATGCGCCGCTGCGCTCGCTCCATGTAGACGATGAAGGCGACCACCGCCACCATGAAGATCACCAGCGGCACGATCTTCAGCAGGTCCAGGTTGCCGCGCTGCAAGCCGTTGACCGTGTTGACGATGGCCGGCACGAAGCCGACCACGATGCCGGCGAAG
>DATKFK010000699.1:0-3440 GCA_035544375.1 Thermoanaerobaculia bacterium | reverse complement strand
CATCGCCCTGTCGTACCGCGACCAGGCGGTCAGCTACGGCGAGCTGAACCGCCGGGCCAACCGGCTGGCGCACCGGCTGCGCGCCATGGGCGTCAACTGCGAGTCGCGGGTGGCCATCTGCCTCGACCGCTCGCCGCAGGCGGCGGTTGCGGTGCTGGCGATCTGGAAGGCGGCAGGGGCTTACGTCGCCATCGATCCCGAGCTGCCGCCGGCGCGTCAGCGGCTGCTCCTGGAGCGCTCCGGCGCCACCGTGCTGCTGGTCGACAGCCATGGCGGCTTCGACGCCTGGAACGGCAGACGGGCGTCGATCGACGAGCCGCTCGCCGCCCAGGCGGAGCCGCCGGATGCCGCGCCGCCGGCCACCGGCTTCGCCGACAGCCTCGCCTACGTGGTCTTCACCTCGGGCTCGACCGGCGGGCCGAAGGGGGTGATGAGCGTCCGGCGCGGGGTCGCCAACTACCTGCGGTATCTCGTCTCGACCTTCCGGCTCGGCGCCGGCGAGCGCATCCTGCAGGTGCCATCGCTGTCCTTCGACGCCGCGGTGCGGGACCTGGTCGGGCCGCTCACCGCCGGCGCCACCGTGCACCTGCTGCCGGCAGCCGACGCCAAGAGCCCGGAGGCCGTCGTGGCCGCCCTGCGCCGGCTGCAGATCGACCGCCTGCTGAGCGCCGTGCCGTCGTGGCTGCGGGCCGTCACCGCGGCAGCCGCGGCGGCGGAGACCGGCGGCAGCGTGCTGCGGCAGATCCTGGTCAGCGGCGAGAGCCTCGACGCCGCCGACTGCCGCGCCGCCCGGCGGGTCTTCGGCGCCGGCCTCGAGGTGGTCAACCAGTACGGGCCGACCGAGTGCACCATGACCTCGAGCTTCCACCGCGCCGCCGCCGCGGAGGGCGAGGCGGTACCGCTCGGGCGCCCGATCCCGCACGCCCGCTTCTACGTGCTGGACGAGGCGATGCGGCCGGTGCCGCCAGGCGTCTTCGGCGAGCTTCACATCGGCGGCGACGGTCTGGCCCGCGGCTACCTCGACGATCCCGCGCTGACCGCCGAGCGCTTCGTCGCCGACCCCTTTTCGGCCTGCGGCGGCGAGCGCCTCTATCGCACCGGCGACCGCGTCCGCTGGTTGCCCGAGCTCGATCTCGAGTTCGGCGGCCGCCTCGACCGCCAGGTCAAGGTGCGCGGCGTTCGGATCGAGCTCGGCGAAGTGGAAGCGGCGCTGCGCACCCACCCGCAGGTGCGGGAGGCCGCCGTCCTGGCCGAGCAGGAGGAGGCGGGGACCCTGCGCCTGGTGGCGTACCTGGTGACCGCGGACGCTCCTCCGGACCACGCCGAGCTGCGGCACTTCCTCGCCGGCCAGTTGCCCGACTCGATGCTGCCCAATGCCTTCCTGCGCCTCGACGCACTGCCGCTGACGCCCAACGGCAAGCTCGACCGGCGTGCCCTGCCGGCCCTCGGCAGGCCGGGCCTGGACGGGCGGCGGCCGCACCGGGCGCCGGCGACGCCGACCCAGGAGATCGTCGTCGGCCTTTGCGCCGAGGTGCTCGGGCAACCGCGCCTGGGCATCGACGACAATTTCTTCGAGCGCGGCGGACATTCGCTGCTCGCCGCGCAGCTGCTCGCCCGCCTCTGCCAGGCGTGCGGCGTCCAGCTGCCCCTGCAGGTGGTGTTCGAGGCGCCGACGCTGGCCGAGCTGGCGGCGCGCATCGATCACGCGCTGCGCGCCGGGGCCCCGCCGCCGCCGCCGATCGCGCCGGCCGCCCGCGACAGGCCGTTGCCGTTGTCGTTCGCGCAGCAGCGGATCTGGGTCCTCTCCCGTCTCGAGCCGGACAGCCCGGGGTACAACATGCCGCTGGCGGTGCGCGTCACCGGCGGCCTCGAGATCGGCGCCCTGCGCCGGACCCTGGACCTGCTGGTGCAGCGCCACGAGGTCCTGCGCACGACCATCGCCGAACGCGACGGCGAACCGGTCCAGCTGGTCGCTGCCGCCTCGCGGGCGGCGTTCGCGCTGATCGATCTCGCGGCTCTGCCGGCGGCGGCGAGGGAGCCGGAGGCGGTCCGCCTGGCGCAGCGCGAGAGCCACGCTCCCTTCGACCTCGCGCGCGGACCGTGGCTCAGGGTGCGGGTGCTGCGCCTCGCCGCCCGCGACCACGCCATGACGCTGACGCTGCATCATGTCGCCGCGGACGACTGGTCGATCGGCGTGCTGGCGCTGGAGGTCGGCGAGATCTATCGCGCCCTGCTCGCCGGCGCCGCGCCGCGGCTCCCCGCCCTGGCCGTGCAGTACGCGGACTTCGCCTCCTGGCAGCGGGAACGGATGCGCGGCGAGGTCCTGGAGCGCCATCTCGCCTACTGGCGCGCGCAGCTCGCCGGCAGCCCGGCGCGGCTTCGCCTGCCGGCGGACCGCCCGCGCCCGGCGACTCAGTCCTACCGCGGCGCGGTCCGCTCCTGCGATCTCCCGGCACCGCTCACCGCGGCAGTGCAGGCGCTCGGCCGGCGCCACGGCGCCACCCTGTTCATGACGCTGCTCGCCGCCTTCGCCGCGCTCTTGGGGCGCTATGCCGCGGAGGAGGACGTCGTTGTCGGCACTCCCGTCGCCGGGCGCAACCGGGTCGAGGTGGAGCCGCTGATCGGCTGCTTCATCAACACCCTGGTGATGCGCGTCGACCTGTCGGCCGATCCTTCCTGCACGGACTTGCTGAAACGGGTGCGCCGCATGACGCTCGCGGCACAGACCCATCAGGAGCTGCCGTTCGAGAGCCTGGTCGCGGAGCTGCGGCCGGACCGCGACCTCGGACACTCGCCGCTGGTGCAGGTCATGCTGACGCTGCTCACGGCGCCGCCGCCCGAGCTGGCCCTGCCCGGTCTTGCCATCGGCGAGATCGCGGTCGAGGATCGGCGGTTGAGCTTCGATCTCGAGCTGCTGCTGCAAGAGGGACGACAGGGGCTGGCCGGCCGGCTGCACTACAACCCGAACCTGTTCGACGGCGTCACCGTCGAGCGCCTGCTCCGCCACTTCGAGCGCTGGCTGGGCCGCCTGGCCGGCGAGCCGGAGCGGCGCCTCTCCGACGTCTGCACGCTGAGCGGAGCCGAGCTCCAGCAGCTGCTGCGCGATTGGAACGACAGCGCCGTCGCGGAGCGGGACGACGACTGCTTCTCCCGGCTGTTCGCGGCGCAGGCGGCGCGGGCGCCCGCCGCCGTGGCCGTCCTCGACGCGGAGCGGCAGACGACCTACGGCGAGCTGGCGGCGGAGAGCCGCCGGTGGGCCTCGCTGCTCGCCGCGGCGGGCGCCCGCCCCGAGACGGTCGTCGCCGTGCTCGTCGAGCGCGGCCGGGAGCTGCTGGCCGCGATGATCGGCATCTTCGAGGTGGGCGGCGTCTACCTGCCCCTCGACATGCAGCAACCGCCGGCGCGCCTGGCGCATCTGCTGGCGGCGAGCGGCGCGGCGA
>DATKFK010000698.1:0-17812 GCA_035544375.1 Thermoanaerobaculia bacterium | reverse complement strand
CATCCCAACCGAGCCGATCGGCAGCATCCCGCGGCCGCTGGAACTGCTCGAGGCGGTGGCGGCGGCCGGCGGCGACGACCTGTCCCTCGAGCCGCTCTACGAGGAGGCGGTCCGGGACACCATCGCCCGCTTCGAGGCCACCGGCTCGCCGGTGATCACCGACGGCGAGCAGACCAAGCCGAGCTTCGCCACCTATCCCATCCACGGCCTCGAGAACCTGGCGCCGGACGGGGTGACCATTCCCTTCGCCGACGGCCACACTCGCCGGCTGCCGCGGCTCACCGCCGGTCCCTTCCGCTACCGGACCCAGGCGGCGACCTACGTGGCGGCGGCGCGACGCCACACCGCGCTGCCAGTCAAGCAGGCGGTCATCTCGGCGTCGGCGCTCAGCCTGCTCTATCCGGCGGACGCTATCGACGGCTATCCGCGGGAGCAGTTCCTGGGCGACCTGGTGAACGAGGCGGAGTCCGACATCCGGGGCTGCCTCGCCGCCGGCGCCTGCGCGGTGCAGATCGATTTCACCGAGGGGCGCCTGTCGGTCAAGCTCGATCCCACCCGCGGCCTGCTGCGCCAGTTCGTGGACCTCAACAACCGGGTGCTCGATCGCTTCACCGCCGAGGAGCGACGCCTGATCGGGGTGCACACCTGTCCCGGCGGCGACCAGGACTCGACCCACAGCGCCGACGTCGATTACGCCGAGCTGCTGCCCGACCTGTTCGCCCTGCACGCGGGCCGCTTCTATCTGCAGCTCGCCAGCGAGCCCGATCGCCCAAGGGTGCTCGCCATCATCCGCCGCCATGCGCGTCCGGATCAGCTGGTCTTCGTCGGCGTCACCGATCCCATCGACCCGCGGGTGGAGACTCCCGAGGAGGTACGCGATCGGGTGCTCGAGGCGGCCGAGGTCATTGCCCTCGAGCAGCTGGGAACGACCGACGATTGCGGCTTCTCCCCTTTCGGCGACGATCTCTCGACCAGCCGCGACACCGCGTTCGCCAAGATCCGCGCCCGCGTCGCCGGCACCGAGCTCGCGGCGCGGGCGCTCGGCCTCTGACGTCTCCGGTCCCGGCCCGGAACCCTGCCACCACCACTTGGAGAATGGAATGCCACCCACTCTTGGCAACGGCAAGGTCTGCTATATCGAGATTCCCGCCCTCGATGTCGATCTCTCCGCCGCTTTCTACCGGAAGGTCTTCGGCTGGCAGACCAGGAAACGCGGCGACGGCCAACTCGCCTTCGACGACACGGTGGGCGAGGTGAGCGGCTCGTGGGTCCTCGGCCGGCAGGCGGCGGCGCCCGGCCTGCTCGTCTACATCATGGTCGACAGCGTCGCCGCGGCGCTTGCAGCGGTGGTGGCGCAAGGCGGCGAGGTCGCCCAACCGATGGGCATGGACGCGCCGGAGGTCACCGCGAGGTTCCGCGACCCAGCCGGCAACGTCTTCGGCCTCTATCAGCATCCGACGAAGGACGGTCGGTAGTGTTCCGCTCGGTTGATTCGCTAACGGGACACTAGGGGCGAAACCTTTCCCGCCCGCGGACAGTATGAGCGGGCATGCACTTCCCCGGTCGCTGCCTGCCGGCGCTCGTCATGCTGCTGGCGGGCGGGACCCTCGCGGGCGCGCCGGCGGCGTGGGCGGCCGAGGCGCCGCCGGCCGAGGCGGACGGCGAGGTCCACCTCACGCGCGCCGCCGGGCCAATCCGCATCGACGGCGACCTCTCCGATCCCGGATGGCGGGGAGCGACGCGCGTCGAGACGTTCTACGAGACGAACCCGGGCGACAACATCCCGGCGAGCGTCAAGACCGTTGCCCACCTGACCTACGACGACCGCTACCTGTACGCCGCGTTCGAGTTCTTCGACCCGGACCCCAAGAGCATCCGCGCGCCGCTCGGCCAGCGCGACAACATCCCGAGCTACACCGACTACGGCGGCGTCATCATCGACAGCAAGCACGACGGCAAGACCGGAGTGCTGCTGCTCGCGAACCCGCGCAACGTCCAGTACGACGCGCTCACCGACGACGTCACCGGCATCGAGGATCCCACCTACGACGTCTACTGGGACTCGGCCACCCGCGTCACCGGCTCGGGATGGGTGCTCGAGCTGCGGGTCCCCTTCTCGTCGCTGCGCTACGGCCCGGCCGACCCCCAGACCTGGGGGATCCTGCTCTACCGCAACCGGCCGCGCAGCTTCCGGGTCCAGATGTTCAACGCCAAGCTGCCGCGCGGCTCGAACTGCTTCATCTGCCATGCCGTCCCGCTCACCGGCCTCCACGGGCTGCCCAAGGGCGGCCACCTGGTGGTGGCGCCCTATGCCGCGGGCAAGAGCGAGCAGCTGCCGGCCGGCGGCCCCGGCTCGGCCACGGCGCTCGGCGCCGCGCGCCGCCAGCTGCAGGCCGGGCTCGACGGCAAGTGGACCCCCAACGCCAACAACGCCGTCGATCTGACCGTCAATCCTGACTTTTCGCAGGTCGAGTCGGACGTGGCGCAGATCTCGACCAATCAACGCTTCGCCCTCCTCTACCCCGAGAGGCGGCCCTTCTTCCTCGAAGGGCTGCAGCTCTACTCGACGCCCATCCAGGCCGTCTACACGCGCAGCATCACCTCGCCGCGCTGGGGCGGCCGCGCCACCGGCGAGATCGGGCAGACCAGCTACACCTTCCTGGCGACCGAGGACCGCGGCGGCGGCAGCGTCATCGAGCCGGGGCCCCAGTCGTCGTCGCTGGTCAACCAGGACTTCGGCTCGACCGCGGCGATCGGCCGCGCCCGATACGAGATGGGACGCTCCTTCGCCAGCGTGCTGATGACCGATCGTGAAGAGGCAGGCGGCGCCCACAACCGGGTCTTCGGACCTGACTTCCAGTGGCGGCCCAACGCCGCCAACGTGGTGACCGGCCAGCTGCTCCTCTCCGACACCCAGAACCTCGACCGGCCCGATCTGAGTCCTGCCTGGACCGGGCAGCACTTCTTCTCCCACGCCCTCGACGTGAACTGGAACCGCTCCACCCGCACCTGGGACAACTACGCGGAGGTCAAGGACTTCGGCGACGGCTTCCGCGCCGACGACGGTTTCGTGCCCCAGGTCGGGATGCGTGACTGGCGCGGCTCGACCGGCTACAGCTTCTATCCCGAGCACGCGCTCGCCAACCGCGTCCGCCCCTTCGTCTTCGCCGAGGACATGACCGATCAGAGCGGCGCCCTGCTGCTGCGGCGGCTGCAGCCCGGCATCAGCATGAACGGCGCCTGGGCGAGCTACGCCGAGCTCGATTTCAACGACGACCAGGTGCGGGCGGGCGACCGCGTCTTCAGCCGCCGGCAGGTGCTGTACAACCTCAACATGACGCCGTCCCAGCTGCTCTCGCTGGTCTCGGCCACCGGCTTCCTCGGCCAGGAGATCGACTTCGACAACGTGCGCCCCGGCAGCGGCGGCACGGTCGCGAGCCAGCTCACGGTGCGGCCGACCGACCACCTCGCCATCGACCTCTACGGCACCTACGACTGGCTGGACGTCCGTGCGCAAGGCAGGAGCGGCCGCCTCTTCACCGCCGAGGTCGGCCGGGTGCGCGTCGTCTACAGCTTCAACTCGCTGACCTTCCTGCGCCTGGTCGGCCAGGACGTGAGCGTTCGCCGCGACACCAGCCTCTACGTCGCGAGCGTCCACCAGCGCGACGACGCGCGCTCGCTCTCGGCGCTCTTCGGCTACCGCCTCGACTGGCAGACGGTCCTTTACATCGGTTACGACGACGAGCGGGCCATCGTCGACGCGAGCGGCATCCTCCTGCCCGCCAGCCGCACGCTCTTCTTCAAGGTCGCCTACGCCTTCCAGCGCTGAGCTGGAACCGGCGGCCGGTTGTCTCTCCCGAGCACGGGACCCACACCGATCCTTCGTAGAGGCCGGCGCCAATGGCGCGCGCCGCGCTTGATGCGACGCCAACAGGGAGGAAATTTCATGAAGATCAAGGCTTCACACCGCAACCTGCAGCTGAAGATCCACCGCGAGACCCTGCACGCCCTGGACCAGCCGGAGCTACGCGCAGTCGCCGGCGGTCTGACCTTGACCTGCTTCCAGTCGTGTGGCGGCGCTCACACGTGCTGGTGCACCACGAGCAAGTACTGCTGAAATCGCTTCAGACCTCGCGGCGCAGATACCGCGGCCAGTCGGCGAGGCGCTCCTCGACCTCGGCGCCGAGGTCGGCCAGGGAAGGCAGGTCGGTCGGCTCCTCGGGCCGCAGCGGCAGGTCGACCAGGGGCTGCTCGTCGGAGAGCAGCCGCGCCAGCTCGACCAGGCCGTGGCGGTCGCGCCTCCCCAACCAGGTCAGGAGCTGCAAGCCGTCGCCCGGATCCGGCGGCGCCGCGGGCGCGGGCGGGCCGGGGCGCTCCGGCTCGTCCGGTTCGGGGTGGACGCGATTGACCACGATCGGGCCCAGGTGCAGACCGGCCTGCTGCAGCCGGCGGGCGAAGAAAAGGGTGTCGGGGATGCGCTCCTCGCCGGGGCCGGCCACCAGCACGAACAGGGTCCTGGGCGAACGCAGCAGGGCCTCGACCTCGGTCGCGCGCTCGCGGAAACCCGCATACAGGGGCGAGAAGGCCTGGAAGAACTCGGCCATGTCGCGCAGCAGGTCGAGGCCGACCACCTCGTCGAGGAACCGCTCGGCGCGGCGGCCCAGGCCGCCCAGGCGGGCCGCCCCCTTGAGCCGGCCCTGCTCGTCGAACCAGGGGCGCAGGGCCACGCGCAGGGCACCGCTGTCGAGAAAGCCGACGATGCGTCCGGGAGCTTCCAGGAAATCGAGGGCCTGGCGGGTCGGCGGCGTGTCGAGGATCACCTGCCGGTAGCGGCCGGCGGCGGCAACCTCGAAGAGCCGCTCGACGGCCATGTACTCGAGGATGCCGCCCAGGCTGCCAGAGAGGTGTTGGTAGAAGCGGTTGCCGAGCACCCGGTTGCGCGCTTCGGCGTCGGGGGCGTAACGCTCGATCAGGCGATCGAAGGTGCGGCGGGCGTCGAGCAGGCTGGCATGGAGCTCGCCCCCGGCCTCGAGGTCGACGCGCACCTCGCGCTCGCGCGCCTCCTCCCCCACTCCCAGCGCGTCCTTGAGGCGCAGCGAGGGATCGAACGTCATCACCAGCGTGTCGCGCCCGGCGCGCGCCGAGGCCACGCCGAGGGCCGCCGCCAGGGTCGTCTTGCCGACCCCGCCGGCGCCGACGAAGACGATCAGCGGGTGATCGTCGGCGACCAGCCTCAAGCGCCGTCTCCGGCAGGCGGCGCAGCGGTGGCCCCAGCCCCGGCGCCGGCCGCCGCCAGGCCCGCGCCGAGCAGCCGCTGCAAAGCGGCGGTGAGCTGCGGCCCGCGCTCGAGGGCGAGCTGCGGCAGCTCGAGGCGAGGGCCCTCCCACCACCGGGCGAGGCATTCGAGCTGGCGTTCGTTGAGGAAGCGGCGGTGCCGCCAGAAGGTCAGCAGCCCGGCATCGCGCGGGCTCTCCGGCAGCGGCAGCCGCTCTCGCGGCGGCCGTCCCGGCCCCGGCGGTTCCCGCGGCTCGATCGCCGTCAGCGGATCGATCGCGGTCAGCGGGTCGAAGGTCTCGGGGCGCTCGAGGCTGCCGGGCAGCGGCGGGAAGAGACCGTTGACCACCAGCAGCTCGGGCTCGCGGCCGAGCTGGCTGGCCAGCGCCGCGCGCAGCTCGAGCGCCTCCTCGACCGGCATCTCCTCGGCCTGGGTCACCACCACGATGCCGCAGCGCTCGGGGTCGGCGACGAAAGCCGCGAGCTCGCCGGCGAGGGCCGCGAAGGGACCGTTGCGGATCACCTCGGAGACCAGCCGCGGCGATGCGAGCAGGCGGACGCCGTGGCCGGTGGCCGGAGCGTCGAGCACCACGACGTCGAGATCCGGCGCGTCGGGCGGTCCGGAGCGCCGCAGCAGGCGCAGGGCGTGCCCAAGGATGGCCAGCTCCTTGAGGCCGGGGGCGCTGGCCGAGAACTGCTCGTAGATGGGGCTCGCCAGCACCCGGCGGGCGATCATCTCCACCCGCAGGCGTTCGCGCACGATGTCGTCGAGCACCTGTCCCGGCTTGAGGTTCTGCACCCAGAGCCGGGGGCCGGCGGCGACGATGTCGCCGCCCGAAGGCGAGACCCCCAGCATCTGGTGGACGTTCTCGCGCGGGTCGACTTCGAGAACCAGTACCCGCCTGCCGGCCGCAGCCAGCAGCCGCCCCAGGCTGGCCGCCACGGCAGTCTTGCCGACGCCCCCCTTGCCGGTGACCACCAGCAACTGGAGGCGCGCGAGGCGCGCGGCAAGGTCCATGGCGGGGTCCACTATACCCGACGGCCGGCACGGCTGCGGCGGCGTGTTGGGCTTCGCCGCTAGCTTCTTAGGGGCGCTGGGGTCCGGCTACCAAAGGCTCAAAGGCGCTCTCGCAATTGGGCTCGTCGCCGCAGTTATCTTCGCTCTTGGAACTCTACGATTTGGTCAAGCGTTACTGGATAGGCCTTTCAGTACTTCGCTGGTTCAGCTGGAATCGAGTCGTCAAGGACTCTTTAGTTGCCAGCCTGCCTCTCGACCGCTCCCTGGCCTCCCTCGACTACCGCAGCCTCAGCTCGGGAACGATGCCCCGATCGGCGGACACGAGCGTGGCGGCGAGAGACGCTACGAGCCGGCACCACAAGGTCACTCTCCGGTGCCGAGCCGAGATGAGCCTCGCTCTCGGGGACAGGCAAGGTCGAGATCTCGTTGAGATAGGTCGCGAGAAGCCGAGCACCAGAGGCACCTCCCGCTCTGTGTAGCGCCTCGATGCGTGCAGTAGGTCTAGCAGGAGATCTTCACCGCCCCCCAATGAAGGCCAACTCCGGGTGGTGGTCATAGGGTCCGCCTGCCGCGGCAGGGAACGCGCCGAGCATCGCGCCCGACAGCGAGAGGAGAGCTGGAAGGACCCTTCAGTCCCGCGCCAGCACCTCGCTGCGGGCGTTGATCAGGACGCCGCGGGGCTTCTTGGGGGGCTTGAGCGTTACGTCCACCGGCACCGTCGCCTTGCCGACCATCGGCAGCAGGCCGACGCGCACGAACTGGGCGCGGTCGAATTCCAGGTAGATCGGCAGCAGCGCGCGGAAGCCCTCGGAGACGCCTTCCTGGGTGACCTTGCCCTTGATGCGCACCTGGTCGCCGGCGGCTTCGAGATGCAGGTCGCTCACGTAATGCGGCACCTCGGTCCCGTAGACCCACTGGCCGAAGAACCAGCTCATCTTGCCGTCGCCGGCGGCGTCCATCGCCGGCACCATGTGGCGCTCGACCACCTTCTGGAAGTCGGCGGTCGAGGCCTGCTTGCCGGCGTAGGTCGTCGCATAGTCGTGCATCATGGCGATGAAACGGCGGTCCGGCGTACGGTCGGCGGCGTCCCACATCAGCATGCGCAACATGTGCAGCACGTAGGCGCCCTTCTCGTAGATCAGCGCCCGGTAGGCGTACGGGCTGCGCTCGGTTTGCAGCCGGTAGCCCTGGGTGATGGGGCCGGCGTCGATGCTGGCGACGGCGCTGTGCGGCGGCTTGGCGAAGATCTCCTGGCGCGCGTGCCGCCAGAAGCGCTCGTAGGCGCCGAAGCCCTGGGTGTGCTGCACCGCCAGCGCCGCCGAGAACTCGGCGAAGCCTTCCTCGAGCCACTGGTCGCGGTAGGAGTCGGCGGTCACCAGGTGGCCCCACCACTGGTGGGAGAACTCGTGGAAGCCGACCTGGTCGACGAAGTCCTTGGCGGCGGTGAGACCGATGCGCTGGCGCTGGGTGCCGTCGAGAAACGAGATGTAGGGCATGAAGATCAGCGACGGCCACGACTGCCCGAAGTTGAACTGCGACTGCTGGGTGATGGCGACGTGCTTTTCCGCCAGCGGGCCGAAATAGGTGGTGAAAACGCGGCCGGCATTCATGCCGTCCGCCATCGCCGCCTCGGCGAGGCGGGACGTGTTGACGTTGCCCAGCGTGGCCTGGGGAGCGTGTCCGCCGTCGATGCCGTCCACCTCCATCTCGCGGCGGCCCATGCCCTCGAGGGCGGCGTTGATGACGCGGATGATGTCCGGGGTCCCGGGGTTGGTGTAGACCTCGAGATCGACGCCGGTGTCGGCGTCGCGGCGCGCCAGCTTCTTGAACTTGCCGTAGTTGAAGCCGGCGACGCGGATGGCGCCGTCGGTCTTCCATTCCGAGACGTTCTGGGACCCGAGGGACCTCTCCGAGACCAGGCGCCCGACCGAGACCACCTGGTTGCCTGCCGGCACGCGATACTCCAGGTCGAACGGCGCGGGCTCCTCGAGAGCGCCGAGGTTGGGATACCAGCTCGTGCGCGCTTCGACCACGTAGTTCTTGTCGCCGGCGTCCGTCAGCACCGCGTCGCCACGGTAGGCGATGCGCAACAGCACCTCCGCGCCCTTGGCCAGCGGCTCCGGAAAGACCACCGCGGCGTCGCCGCCGTCCTCCTTGGCGTCCTCCTGGATGATCGCGACCGCCCGCCTCGACTCGGGCGCGGGCACCTCCTCCGGCGCCGCCGCGGGTTCCGCCGGCGAGGGCTTGCCGGCCGCCGCCACCGGGCCGGAGCCAGCGGCGGCGGCCGCCGCGGCCGGCGGCGGCGCGGGGCCGTAGACGGCGTCGGCGATCCGCAGCCTTGGCAGCAGCTCGATGGGCAGCACGCGCAGACCCGGCGCCAGCACCGTGAAGCGGATGGTGGTCACGCCCGCCAGGTCGGTGTCGCGCGCCACGGTGGTCGCCACCCAGTAGTGGAGGGCGCGCGCCAGGGGCCGGGGCGGCGGCCGGCGGCCCCGCTCGACCACCGCGCGCAGGTCGCTCAGGTACCAGACGCCGCCGCGATGGGGATCCTCGACGTAGAGCAGCGACGGCTCGCGGCCTAGCCGGCGGCCTGACAGGAGCGCCCCGGCACCCTCGGGGTCCACAGCGACGAGCGCGAGCGGCAGCTTCTTGCCGGCGAGCAGGGCGAGGAAGACGCCGCTGGTCAGCCCCGGCGTGTTGAGCACGTCGCGCAGCAAGCGCACCTGCAGGTTCAGCTGGAAATCGCGGCGCTGGCGGTCGAGCCAACGCTGGTACGCCTGCGTCGCGCGCGGGTCCGGGGCGCCCCTGGCGACCGGCGCCCCGATCTCGATTTCCTGGGCGGTGTCATCGGCGAAGAGCAGCACCAGCTCATCGAAGCTGTCGGTCAAAACCTCGAAATCCCTGCCTTCGCCCAGCTGCAACGCCAGCTGCCGCCGCTCGGCCGCGGTCGCCGGGTTCAGCCGCAAAGTGCCGTGGCCGAGGAACACGGCGCCGACGGTGCGCCCCGCGACCGGCGCGAGGAAGTGAAAGGCACCGGACTCGAACTCGAAATGGAAGACGTCGCGGTCGAGGACCAGGCCGTGCACCGTCGCGATCCGGCCGTCCGGGCGCGCTCCGCGCAGCGCCGCATAGATCGGCTCGGGTGCGGCGGCGACGGCGACCGGCGGCCGGGGCGACGGCGGCGCGGCGCTCGCGGCCGGCGCCGCCGCCTGGTTTGCCGCCATCCACGACGTGACCGCGAGCACGAGGGCCGAGTGGACGACTTGCCGCCGCCGGCGGCCGCGGGCCGGCATGCCGCGTCGATTCATCGGGGGAACCTCCGGGAAATGCTGCCTCTTCCCTGGTATTCCAGCTGTTGTAGCAATCTTAACAAACTATCAAGTGCGGCAGCCGGGCCAAGCTCGGCGGCCTGGCGCCCGGCGCCCCGCCGCTGGCCTGCTACTGGTAGGCCGCCGCCTGGATGCGGTACAGCTCGGCGTACTGGCCGCCCCGCGCCAGCAGCTCCTCGTGGGAACCGCCTTCGACCAGGCGGGAACCGTCGAGCACCACGATGAGGTCGGCCATGCGCACGGTGCTGAAGCGGTGCGAGACCAGGATGGTGATGCCGCCGCCGGCGGCCGGCTGGCGTGCGGCGCCGGGGATGCCGCCGCGCGCCGCCGCCGCGTAACGCTCGAACAGGGCGTGCTCGGTCTCGGCGTCGAGCGCCGCCGTGGGCTCGTCGAGCACCAGCAGCAGCGGGCGCTCACGCATGAACCCGCGGGCCAGCGCCAGCTTCTGCCACTGCCCGAAGCTGAGCTCCACCCCTGAGGGCCAGGTGGGACCGAGCTGGGTCTCGAGGCCGGCGGCGAGCTGCTCCACGACCTCGGCGGCCCCCGCACGCTCGACGGCGCCGGTGACCGCCGGCACATCGTCGAGACGCGGCAGGTCGCCGACGCCCACCGCGTTGAGCGCCTTGAGCTCGAAGCGGAAGAAGTCCTGGAAGGCGCCGGCGAGGCGCAGCCGCCACGTCTCCGGCGGCATCCGCGCCAGGTCCACGCCATCGACCAGGATGCGGCCGCCGGTGGGCCGGTACATGCGGCACAGGAGCTTCACCAGCGTGGTCTTGCCGGCGCCGTTCTCGCCGACGATGGCGACCACCGCTCCGGGCGGCAGATGCAGGCTCACGCCGTCGAGCACCAGGCGTTCCGTGCCGGGGTAGGCAAAGGAGACGTCCTCGAGGCGGATGCCTTCCGCCAGCCGCGCGGGCACCGCCGCGTCGGCGCCTTCGACCTGCCTGGCCGCGTAGTCCTCGAGCCACGCCAGGCGCCGGGAGCCGTCCAGCCAGATGCCGCGCAGGAAGCCGATCTCGCCCACCGTCGCGCCGATGTAGGCCGAGAGGCGCGAGCCCGCCGCCAGCACCAGCAGCACGTCCCCGGGGCCGCGCTTGAGCACCGACGACACGAACACCACCGCGGCCACGTACGCCGCGCCGAAGACCGCCCACCCCAGCGCGTGCCAGGCGGCGCTGCCCCGCCGCGCCGCGGCCACCGGCCCGTACCAGCGTTCCCAGGTCTCGCGGCGCTGCGCCGCCAGGCGGGTGCCGATGCGCATCACCCGCACCTCCTTGCCGGGAGGAGCGGTGGTCGCGAGGTCGAAGAGGTGGCGCGCCAGGCGGGCGGCCGGCGCCCCCCGCTCCTCCGCCGCGCGCTCGACCCCCGGCCGCCAGGTCGAGGTCAGCACCGTCGGCAGGGCGAAGACGGCGAGCAGCCCCAGCGCCGGGTGGATCGACATCAGCAGCGCCAGGGTCACGCCGAGCCGCAGGACCCAGCCGCAGGTCGTGAACAGCGACATGTACATGTGGTCGAGCACGAAGATCTGGTTGCGCAGCACCGCGAGCCGATCGAGGAATTCGGGGCGCTCGTGGTGCTCGATCGAGGCCAGGGACGCCTGCAGCCGCGCCACGTGCGCCTCGAGCGCGATGGTCAACCGGTCGCGGAATCGCCGCTGGGTGCGGTCGCTGATCACGCGCAGGAACCAGGTGGCGGCAGCCGACGCTCCCAGGCCCACGGCGGCGGTCATCACCAGCCCGCGCCTGCCGCCGAGCACGCCGTCGGCCATGAACTTGAACCACAGTGCCAGCAGCGCGTCCGGCAGCGCCGCGAGCAGCGACAGCCCGAAGGCCACCGACAGCAGCAGCGGCTCGGCGCGGTAGCCGCGCACCAGCGCCCGCCACATGGCGGGGAGCGCCTTCGGCAGGTCGTCAGTCGAGGACATCGAGCTCCGCTCGTCCGTCTCCGGCATCACCGCCGTCGCCGCCGTCCACACCGCCGCCGCCGTCCACGCCGCCGTCGCCGCCGTCGAAGCGCGAGGCCTGCAGCTCGAACATCGTCCGGTAGCGGCCCCCCGCCGCCATCAGCTCCTCGTGGGTGCCGAGCTCGACCACCTTGCCGTGCTCGAGCACGCAGATGCGGTCGGCGTGGCGGACGGTCGAGAAGCGGTGCGAGATCAGGATCGTGGTGGTGTGGCGCGTGGCCGCCAGGATGCGGTCGAAGATCTCCGCCTCGCCGCGCACGTCGAGCTGGGCGGTCGGCTCGTCGAGCAGGACCACCCCGGCGCCCAGCCGCACGCCGCAAAGCGCCCGCGCCAGGGCAATCCGCTGCCACTGGCCGCCCGACAGGTCGGTGCCGCCGGGGTAGCCGCGCGCCAGCACCGTATCGAGCTCGGCGAGGCCCGCGGCGCCGGCCTCGGCGAGGGCCTGCCGGATCACCTCGTCGGGGGCGCCGTGCGGGGCCACGTTGCCGCGCAGCGGCAGCTCGAAGCGGATGAAGTCCTGGAAGACCGCGGCGAGGCGCGAGCGCCAGCCGTCGAGGTCCAGGGTGCGCAGGTCGATTCCGTCCACCTCGATGACGCCCTGCTGTGGGTCGTAGAGCCGGCAGAGCAGCTTGGCCAGGGTGGTCTTGCCGGCGCCGTTGCGGCCGACGATCGCCAGCGACGAGCCGGCAGGTATCGTCAGGTCGAAACCCGCGAGCACCGGCTCGCCCCCGGCCTGACCGCCTGCCGGGTAGGCAAACGTGACCCCGCGGAAGCGGATCTCGCGCCCCGGCAAGCCGGTCGCCGCCTGCTCCCGGGGGCCCATGGCGCTCGTCGCGGCCGGACCGGCGGGGGCCTGGACGAGCGCGCCGGCCGGCTCCATCGCCGCCTGCAGGCGCAGCACGGCCGCGGCCGGAGCGGCGGCGCCGTCGAGCGCCCAGGAGAGCCCGCCGAAGGCGATCATGCTGGTGGAGACCGCGGCGCTGGCGAAGGTCACCAGCCTGCCAAGCGCCAGGCCGCCGCCGGCCGCGGCGGCGCCCAGGGACCAGAAGACGGCGACGTTGGCGGCCAGCACCAGCAGCAGGCTCCAGACGACCGGGCGCTCGCGCAGGCGCGTGGCACGCCACCGGAGGTCGGCCAGCAGGCTGCGGCGCGACCGGAAGCGCTCGACCACCCAGGCGGCCAGCCCGAACAGCCGCAGCTCCTTGGCGGCGGGAGGGTCGACCGCCAGCCGGAAGGCGTAGTCCGCGTGGCGCTGCGCCGCCCGCACCTCCTCGGTGTTGCGGTCGCGCCAGACGGCGCTTTCGCGCAACAGCCAGTGGGTGGCGAGCCAGGCGCCCGCGAGCAGCAGCGGCGCCCACCAGGCGTAGGCGGCGAGCACCGCCGCCGAGGCGAGACCGCCCACCATCTCGACCAGCCCCGCGGCGATGAAGTCCATCGAGATGTGCATCGGCGGACCGCTGATGGCGAGATCGAAGTCGCGCGCCATCGTGAGGTCGCTGGTCAGGCCGGGATTCTCGAGGTGCCCCATCCCCGGCGGCCGGATGCAGGCAGCCGTCAGCCGGTCGTAGAGCCAGGCCGCGACCCGGCTGCCGAGATTGGCGCCGGCCGCCTGGTGGAGCGGCGACAGCACCTGCATCAGCACGAACACCACCCCGACCAGCGCCAGCGGTGCGGCCAGGCTGCCGCCGCGCTGCACCGCGGCGACCAGACCGCCCATGGCGATCGCGAACCCGGCGGGCAGCAATCCGCGCAGCACGAGGAGGGTCCACCAGGCGGCTGCCAGCGGGCCGCCCGCCGCCGGCAGGACGCCGGCGAACTTCCATTCGTCGCGCGCACGCAGGCGCTCGATCATCTTGGCTCCCACCGCCTACGGCAGTTTCGTCTTAGTGCACTAGCGCTCGCCGACCTCGGTGGGGATCGAGATGGGCCGCGTGAGCACCGTCCACCGGCGGCCCCGCGGGTCGCGCATGGCGACCTCGACGCTGCCACCGGCTGCGGGGATGGCGGCGGCTTCGAGGCTCAGGACATAGTAGCCGGAGATCGTCCGGGCCAGCTGGCGGATGGCCAGGCCGGGGAAACGGAAGGTCTTGTCATAGGTGCCGCCGGTCGCGGCGGCGACGTTCTGCAGGCCGAGCTCGAGGTGGTGGAAGTCGGCCTCGGTGACGTCGAGCGCGAACACCGTCACCCGTGCGTCGGCCAGCGCCTGCGCCGCCGCGTCGAAAGCGCGCGTCCTCGCTCCGAGGCTGAACTCGCCGAGCCCCCAACCCAGGAAGACCATCACCTTCTCGCCCGGGAACCCCGCCAGCGCCTGGGCGGTCACCTCGAGGCCGCGCTCGGCCGTGGCGGCCCGCCGCGCGGCGTCCTCGTCGAAGGTGAGCGCCAGCGACGGACCGGCATCGCCGTCGGCGTCATCCACATGCCGGGCATGGCCGGCCAGCTCGGGTGGGCTGCCGCCGAAGTGGATCGCCTGGTAGATCGTCGCCGGCACCCGGGCGTGGTCGCGGGTGAAGTCCTGCCAGAGCTTCAGGTGCGAATCGAAAGAGACCACCGCGACGCTGTCCTCGGGTTGCAGGGCGGCAAGCAGCTCGCGGGTGAACGGCAGCGTCCGCAGGTGCCCGCGCACCCGGGGGGACGAGTTGTTGTCGGCCTGGACGAAAATCACCACCAGCTTGCCGGCGGGTCCGATCACGCCGGAAACCTCTGCACCGGCTCCGGCGGATGGCGACGCACCCTGCGGCGGCGTGCCGGCGGCGTCCAACGGGGCCGCCAGCGCGGGTGCTGGGGACGGCGAGCCCACCCAGTCCACTGCCGCGACCGGGACCTCGAGACGGCCGACATGGACGCGGAAGTCCCCGGGCGTCAGGCCGAGGACCGGTTCGCCCGCGCCGTCGACCACCCGCACGATGACGGTGAACAGGCGCACCGCGATCTCGTCGCCGAACCGCGGCTCGGAGGCGGGCGTCACCGCCGGCCCTGGCGGCGTGGCTCCCGAGGCGGCCGGGGCCGGAGCCGCCGGCGCCGGGGCGGCCGGCGCCACGGCGGCAAGGGTTAGGGCCAGGGCCGCCTGCGCCAGGGCGGCGTGGGCGAGGCAACCCATGGCAATTCCCGCAATCCGTGAGCAGGCCATGCCTTCATGATCTCACAGCGGCGCATCGCCGCGGCCCACCTCGGGTATACTTCTGAGCGCATCCACGCGGTTGAACCCCGGTGACCTTGTCACCCGGGTCGAGTGGGTCCTGGACCCACGCGGACAGAAGGATCGAGAGACCCAAGGGAGGGCTACATGCGCAAGGGTTGGCTACCGTCGAAGTCGAGCGCGCTACCTCTGTTCGCGGCCGGGGTCCTTCTCGCCGCACTGGCGGGGCAGGCCGGAGCCACCACCATCACGCCCATGCCGGTCGATTTCAGCGTCGCCGAAGGGACTGCTTACAACGACGCCGTGGCCACCTTCACCGACGACAACCCCTCCGCGACGCCCGCCGACTTCACAGCCACCATCGACTGGGGCGACGGTTCCCCCACGACGACGGGGATGATCTTCTCCAGCTCCGCGGCCTTCGCCGTCGTCGGCCAGCATACCTACGCCGACGAGGGAACGTTCACCGTCACGGTGACCATCTCCGACGTGTCGCCCGGCACCGGCACCGCCACCGCCACCGACACCGCGACCGTCACCGAGAGCGACTCATTGTCAGGCACGCCGGTCACTTTCGCGGCGCTCGCGGGCACCTCCTTCACCACCACGGTGGCAAACTTCACCGACAGCTACACCGGGAACACGGCCGCCGACTTCACCGCCACCATCAACTGGGGGGACGCCACCACCTCCGCCGGCACCGTCACGGGCGGCGGCGCCAGCTACGCCGTCTCCGGCACCCACACCTATGCCTCCAGCGGCACTTTCACCGTCACGGTCACCCTGTCGGACGACGCGCCCGGCACCGCAACGGCACAGGTCGCCAGCACCGCCCACGTCGCCGGCGCCGGCCTCAACGTCTTTCCCCAGACCTTCGCGGCGACCGAGGGCGTGGCCTTCAACGGGGCCGTCGCCACGTTCACCGACAGCCGCGCCGGCGCGAGCGTCGGCGATTTCACCGCCTCGATCAATTGGGGCGACGGCGCCACGATCGCGGGAACCGTCACGTCGAACGGTGGCGGGGTCTTCACGGTGAGCGGCATGCACACCTATGCCGACGAGGGAACCTTCTCGGTGCCGGTGCAGGTCACCGACACCGTCTCGACGATGACGGCAAACGCGACCAGCACCGGGAACGTCGCCGAGCACGACGCGCTCACCGGGCACCCGGCCACCTTCACCCCCACCGCCTCCGTCGCCTTCACCGGCGTCGTCGCGACCTTCACCGACACCGACACCGCGAACGTGCCGAGCGACTTCACCGCCACGATCAATTGGGGCGACGCCACCGTCACCGCCGGCATCGTGGCCGGCGGCAGCGGCACCTTCTCGGTTTCGGGCACGCACACCTATGCCGCCGGCGGCGCCTACACCGTCACCGTCACCCTGACCGACGACGCGCCCGGCACCGCGGCCGCCACCGCGACGAGCACCGCCAACGTGGGGGGCGCCCCGATCGCCGCCATTCCGGCGCTGGACTGGCGCGGCCTGGCGGCCCTGACCCTGGCGCTGGCCGCCGCGGGCCTTATCCTGCTCCGGAGGAGCTGAGCGACAGGGGCAGCGGTCATGGGCTTCCCGGCAACTCGGCTGCGGCGCCTGCGGCGGACGGCGGTCCTGCGCGGCATGGTGCGGGAGACCCGGCTGGCCGCGGAGCAGCTGGTGCTGCCTCTCTTCGCCTGTCCGGGCGAGGGCGTGGCGCGGCCGGTGGGCTCGATGCCGGGGGTCTATCAGCACTCGGTGGACCGGCTGGTGGAGGCAGCGGCGGAAGCCCATGCGGCAGGGGTCCGCGGCGTGCTGCTGTTCGGGCTGCCGGAGCACAAGGACGCGGTGGGCAGCGCGTCCTGGGACGACGACGGCATCGTGCAGCGGGCGCTGCGGGCGCTCGCCCGCGAGGTGCCCGGGCTGGTCAAGATCGCGGACCTGTGCTTCTGCGAGTACACCGACCATGGGCATTGCGGCGTGCTGACCCCTCCCGACAACACGGAGGTGGACAACGACGCCACCGTCGCCAATCTCGAGCGCCAGGCGGTGTCGCTGGCCCGGGCCGGCGCCGACGTCATCGCGCCGTCGGACATGATGGACGGCCGGGTCGGGGCGGTCCGGTCGGCGCTGGACGCCATCGGCAAGGCCGAGCTGCCGATCCTCTCCTACGCGGTCAAGTTCGCCAGCGGCTTCTACGGGCCCTTCCGGGAGGCCGCCGAGTCGGCGCCTGCGTTCGGCGACCGCCGCGCCTACCAGATGGACCCGGCCAACGGGCGCGAGGCGATGCGCGAGGCGGCGCTCGACGTGGAGGAGGGGGCGGACCTGCTGATGGTCAAGCCAGCCCTCCCCTACCTCGACGTGCTGGCCGCCCTGCGCCGGCGCTGGGACCTGCCGCTCGCCGCCTACCACGTCAGCGGCGAGTACGCGATGCTCAAGGCCGCGGCCGAGCGCGGCTGGCTGGACTACGACCGGGTGCTCATGGAATCGCTGATCGCCATCCGGCGGGCCGGCGCCGACCTCATCGTCACCTATGGCGCGGTCGATGCGGCGCGCCTGCTCGCCGGCGGCTGGCGCGAGTGACGAGCCTCCTGGCGCGCGCCGAACGGGTCATGCCCGGCGGCGTCAACTCGCCCGTGCGGGCCTTCCGCGGCGTCGGCGGCGAGCCGGTCTTCGTGCGCGCCGCGCAGGGCGCCTGGCTGTGGTCCGAGGACGGCCGGCGCTACGTCGACTACATCGGCGCCTACGGTCCGCACATCCTCGGCCACCGCCACCCGGCGGTGCTGGCGGCGATCCAGGAGGCGCTCGGCAGGGGCACGGCCTTCGGCGCCCCCACCCTGCCGGAGGTGGAGCTGGCCGAGCGGATCGCCGCCGCGCTGCCGGCGGTCGAGATGGTGCGGCTGGTCAGCTCCGGCACCGAGGCGACCATGTCGGCGCTGCGCCTGGCCCGCGCCGCCACCGGCCGCCGGCGCTTCGTCAAGCTCGCCGGCTGCTACCACGGCCACGCCGACTGCCTGCTGGTCGCCGCCGGCTCGGGCGCCGCCACGCTCGGCATCCCGGGCTCGGCCGGCGTCCCCGACGGCGCCGCGCGCGACACGATCGTGGTGCCGTAC
>DATKFK010000697.1:0-20328 GCA_035544375.1 Thermoanaerobaculia bacterium | reverse complement strand
GGGTCTGGTGCGCGCGGTCATGGAGCTGCGGGCGTGCGACGCGGCGACGGCTGCGACACTGGTGGCCGAGTGCGAGGAGCGCGACGAGCCCACGTCTGCCTTCTATCGTCGCCTTCAGGGGTGGGCGGGCGGCCGTATCCTGGTGGACAAGACACCGCGCTATTGCCTGCACCTGCCGACCCTCGAGGCCGCCGAGGACTGGTTCGCGGCGCCGCTCTACATCCACCTGGTGCGCCACCCGGCCTCGACCGTCGAGTCCTATCTCGAAGCCCGCATGCACGAGGTCTACCGCCTCCCCTTCGAGCCGCGGCGACAGGCCGAGCTGGTATGGCGCATGGGACACGGCAACGTCCTCGAGCATCTGGCGGCGGTTCCTGCCGCGCGCCAGCATCGGGTGCGCTTCGAGGATCTGGTCGGCGACCCACGGGCCGCGATGGAGCGGCTCTCCGCCTTCCTGCGCATCGACTTCGATCCGGCGCTGCTCACTCCTTACGCAGGGGAGCGCATGACCGGCGGTCTGCATGCGTCGGGGCGCATGATGGGCGATCCCAAGTTCCATCAGCACCAGGGGATCGACGCGGCCACCGCCGCCCGCTGGCGCACCGCACCCGCACTGGCGCGGCTCGCCGCCGCCACCTGGAGCCTTGCCCGGGACCTCGGCTACGCGCCGCCGGCAGCCCGCGGGCGACCCGTGCGGCACCCGCCGAGCGGCGGCCGGGACCTGCCGCTTTCCTTCGCTCAGCAGCGGCTCTGGTTCTTCGAGCGGCTGCTGCCGGGAACGAGCGTCTACAACATGCCCGCGGCGGTGCGCCTGAGTGGCCCCCTAGCGGTCGCCGCGCTGGCGCGCGCCTGCGCCGAGGTCGAGCGCCGCCATGAAGTGCTGCGCATCGCTTTGCCGTCGGTCTCCGGCCGTCCCCGGCAGGTCGCCGGCCCCCCGCGTGCCCTGCCGCTGCCGGTCGTCGATCTGGGCGGGCTGGAGGAGTCGAGGCGGCGGGCGGAGGTCGGGCGTCTCGCCGACCAGGAGGCTCACCGCGCCTTCAGTCTGGAGACCGGGCCGCTTTGGCGCGCTCGTCTGCTGCGCCTTGCCGCCGAGGAGCACTGCCTGCTGGTCAATCTCCACCACATCGTCTGCGACGGCTGGTCGGTGGGAATCCTGACCCGCGAGCTGGCCGCCCTCTATGGCGCTTTCCGGCACCGGCTGGCTTCGCCTCTCGCCGAGCTGCCGTGGCAATACTCCGACTTCGCCGCCTGGCAGCGGCAGCTGCTCACCGGGCCGCTTCTGGAGGAGCTGCTGCACTACTGGCGGGAACGCCTCGCCGGGCCGCTCCCGGTCCTCGCGCTGCCGGTCGATCGTGCCCGCCCGGCGGTGCCGGCGTTTCGCGGCGGCCAGGTGCCGGTGGAGATCACGGTGGAGCTGGCCGAGGCCGCGAAAGAGCTGGGCCACCGGGAACGGGCGACGCTGTTCATCGTCCTGGCAGCTGCATTCCAGGCGCTCCTCGCGCGCTACACCGGCCAGGAAGACATCCTGATCGGCACCGCCGTGGCCAACCGCAACCGCGCCGAGCTCGAGGTCCTGATCGGCGCTTTCGTGAACACCCTGGTGCTGCGGCTGGAGCTGGCGGGCGATCCTGACTGCCGCTCGCTGCTGGCCCGCGCGCGACGGGTCTGCCTCGAGGCCACGCGCCACCAGGAGCTGCCTTTCGAAAAGCTGGTCGAGGAGCTGGGCGTCGAGCGCTCCTTGGCGCGGACGCCGCTCGTACAGGCGATGTTCGTGCTGCAGAACGCACCGCCCGCGGTCCTCAGCCTGCCGGGGCTCGCGGTCGAGCGCCTGGAGGCCGGCACCCGCACCGCCAAGTTCGACCTGGCCTTGAGCCTTGCGGAGAGGCCCGGCGGCGGGCTCGCGGGGACGATCGAGTACGACGCCGACCTCTTCGACCGGGCGACGTTGACGCGCTTCGCCGGGCACTTCACGAGCTTTCTGACGCTGCTGGCCGCCGCGCCGCACTGCCGGCTCTCGGCATTGCCGCTGTGCTCTGAAGCCGAGTGGCACCAGCTGGTCGTCGACAACGCGATCCCGGCTCCGCCGCCCGTCGACACCACCGCCGGCGAGATATTCGCGGCCACGGCATGCCGGCTGCCCGAGGCGGTGGCGGTCTGCTGCGCGGGGCAGAACCTGTCCTACGGCGAACTGGCGGCGCGGGCCGAGGCTCTCGCAGGCCTGCTGGTGCGGCTGGGGGTGGGGCCCGAGGTCCTGGTCGGCCTCCATGCCGGACGCTCGCCGGCGTTGATCGTCGGGCTGCTCGCCGTGCTGTCGGCCGGCGGCGCCTACGTGCCTTTCGACCCGGCATTCCCCGCGGCCAGGGTGGAGACCATCCTCGAGGATTCCGGCGCCGCGGTCCTGCTGACCGAGCGGGCGCTGGCCTCCGGCTTGAGCAAGCAGGTGAAGGACAGGCTGCGGGTCGTCTACCTCGAAGACGAGGTTGCAGCGGTCTCCGCCTCGAACCCCGGTGCCGCCGCGAGCGCCGGGTCGCCGCCTCGCCGGCCGGCACCTGGGAATCTCGCCTACGTCATCTACACCTCCGGCTCGACCGGCCGCCCCAAGGGGGTCGAGCTGAGTCACCGCGGCCTGGTCAACCTCCTGGCATCGATGACCGCGCGCCCTGGTCTCGTCGCCGCCGACGTCGTGATGGCGATGGCCACGCTCACCTTCGACGTATCGGTTGCCGAGCTGCTGCCGCCGCTGGTGGTCGGCGCCCGGATCGAGCTGGCAGGTCGTGAAACGGTCGGCGACCCCACCCTCCTGGCCGCCGCCATCGACGCCGCGGACGCCACCCACGTGCATGCCACGGCCACGGTCCTCACCATGCTGCTCGACGCCGGCTGGCAGGGGGGCAAGGGGGTCGTGGCGCTGTGCGGCGGCGAGGCCGTCCTGAGCCCCCTGGCGGCGCGCCTCCTGCCCCGGGTGAAAGCTCTCTGGAACTGCTACGGCCCGACCGAAACGACGGTCTTCAGCCTCATGTGTCCCGTCACCCGCGCCAGCCTCGGGGAGCATCGAGTGCCGATCGGCCGGCCGCTCCCCAACACCACGGTCCACCTGCTCGACCGCCACGGCAGCCTGGTGCCGCTGGGAGTGGCGGGCGAGGTGGTGATCGGCGGAGTGGGGCTGGCGCGCGGCTATCGCGGCCAGCCGGACCGTACCGCCGAGAGCTTCGTCCCCGATCCTTTCAGCGGGCCGGGGGCCCGGCTCTACCGCACCGGCGACCTCGCGCGCCGGCTACAGGATGGCAATCTCGAATACCTCGGCCGTATCGATCAACAGGTCAAGGTGCGGGGCGTGCGCATCGAGATAGGAGAGGTCGAGGCCGTCCTCGCGGAGCATTCGGCCGTCCGCCGGTGCGCCGTGGCCGTGGCGGGGGGCGAGCTCCCGGCCGAGCAGCGGCTTGTCGCCTACGTGGTCACGACGCCCGGCTCGGGAGTCGCCTGGGAGGCGCTGCGGAGCTTCCTCGCCGACCGGCTGCCCGCGGGCATGATCCCCGCGGCGGCCGTCTTCCTCGACCAGCTCCCCCTGCTGCCGAGCGGCAAGGTCGATCGCCGGGCCCTTCCCGAGCCTGGCCGCGACCGGCCGCGTCTCGCCGGCGCCTACCTGGCACCGCAGGACCAGCGCGAGGACCTCATCGCCGAGGTGTGGCGCGAGGTCCTGAGGCTCGACCGGGTGGGGGCCGAGGACAACTTCTTCGATCTCGGCGGCCACTCGCTGCTCGCGGTGGAGGTGCACGCGAAGCTGCGGGAGCGCTTGCGGACGGACTTCCCCTTGCTCGAGCTGTTCCGTCATCCGACGATCCGCACCCTTGCCGCGTGGCTCGGCGGCCAGGCCGCTCCTCGCGACCGGCTGGCGGCTCTCCATCCCGCGCCGCGGCGCGACCTGGCGGCGCCGGACGGCTCTCCCGAGGACGTCGCGATCATCGGCATGGTGGGCCGTTTCCCCGGCGCCGCCGATCTCGACGCGCTATGGCGCAACCTGCGCGGCGGCGTGGAGTCGATCTCTTTCTTCTCCGAGGCCGAGCTGTTGGCGGCAGGCGTCGCCCCGGCCATCCTTGCCGACCGCCGCTACGTCCGCGCCCGCGGCGCGCTCGATGGCATCGAGCTGTTCGATGCCGCACACTTCGGTTTCAGCCCGCGGGAGGCGGCGATCACCGATCCGCAGCAGCGCCTGCTGTTGGAGTGCGGCTGGGAGGCCCTGGAGCAGGCCGCGCTCGATCCCGGCAGGTTCGCGGGGCGGATCGGGGTCTACGCCGGCGGCGTCATCAGCACCTACCTGCTGCTCAACCTCCTGCCCCATGCGCCGGCAGCGGACGAGGCCTGGCAGGTCGTGCTGGCCAACGACAAGGACGCGCTGGCGACACGCCTCGCTTACAAGCTCGACCTGCGCGGGCCCGCGGTCGCGGTGCAGACCGGCTGCTCCACCTTCCTCGTGGCGGTCCACCTGGCGCGCCAGGCGCTGCTGGCGGGCGAGTGCGAGGCGGCGCTGGCGGGCGCGGTCTCGGTGCGCAGCCGGCAGCTTTCCGGCTATCTCTGGGAGGAGGTCGGGATCTTGTCGCCCGACGGCCACTGCCGCCCTTTCGATGCCGCTGCCCGCGGCACGCTGTTCGGCAGCGGCGTCGGAGTGGTGGTGCTCAAACGCCTCGCCGACGCTCTGGCGGACGGCGACACCATCCGAGCGGTGATCAAGAGCTCCGCGATCAACAACGACGGTTCCGATAAGGTCGGCTTCACCGCCCCGAGCGTCGAGGGGCAGGCGGAGGTGGTCGCCCGGGCGCTCGCCCTGGGCCGTATCGATCCCGAGACGGTGAGCTATGTCGAGGCTCACGGCTCGGCTACTCCGGTAGGTGATCCCATCGAGGTTGCCGCCTTGACTCGCGCCTTCCGGGCGGCCGGCGCAAAGCGGAGCGGCTACTGCGCGATCGGCTCGGTGAAGAGCAACTTCGGCCATCTCGATGCGGCGGCGGGCGCGGCAGGGCTGATCAAGACGGTCCTCGCCCTGGAGCATCGGGAGATCCCCGCCAGTTTGAATTTCGAGCGGCCGAACCCGCGGATCGATTTCGCGGCTAGCCCCTTTTTCGTCAATGCCCGGCTCCGCGCCTGGGAAAGCGGCGGCGCGGCGCGGCGTGCCGGCGTCAGCTCGTTCGGCATCGGCGGCACGAACGCTCACCTGGTGCTCGAGCAGGCTCCCGAGCCGCCGGCGCCGGCGCCGGCGCGGCCGCTCAGCCTGCTGCTGCTATCGGCGCGGACGGCCGGGGCGCTCGACGGCATGCGGCAGCGGCTGCGCGAGCACCTGCTGCGCCATCCCGACGCCAGCCTGGCCGATGTCGCCTATACCACTCAAGTCGGGCGGCGGGCCTTCAGCCACCGGCAGGTGGTGGTCGCCGAGACCGCCGCCCGGGCCGCCGAGCTGCTCGCGAGCGCCGATCCGGCCGCTGTCGCGCGCGGTGTCGCGGCTGAGCGCCGGCGGCCGGTCGCCTTCCTGCTGCCGGGGCTGGGAGAGCACTACCCCGGCATGGCAGGAGCGCTCTATCGCCGCGAGGAGGTGTTCCGGCGCGAGCTCGATCGCTGCGCGGCGCTGCTCCAGCCCGCCCTCGACGTCGACCTGCGCGAGCTGCTCCTCCGTCCCGAAGGCGACGGCGAGGGCACCGCGGCCGCCGCCGGCCAAGGGTTCGATCTGCGGCGGCTGGTGAGGCGAGCGGGCGTCGAGGAGGGTCCCAGGCAAGCTGTCCTCGCGCGGACGAGCATCGCTCAGCCAGCCCTGTTCGCCGTCGAGTACGCGCTCGCCCGGCTCTGGATGTCATGGAACGTCCAGCCGCGGGCGCTCATCGGTTACAGCCTGGGAGAGTACGTGGCGGCCTGCCTGGCCGGCGTGCTGTCGCTTGCAGATGCCGCCGCGCTCGTCAGCTTGCGGGCACGCTTGATCGAGCGTCTACCGCCGGGCCGGATGCTGGCGGTCGCGACGTCCGAGGAGCGGCTGTTGCCGCGGCTTGGGCCGGAGCTCTCGCTGGCCGCGACCAACGGCGAGGAGGAGTGCGTGGTCGCCGGCGCGCCGGGGGCCGTGGCCGAGCTCGAGCGGACGCTCGCCGAGCTGGCGATCCCGTCGCTGCGGCTCCCGACCACCCACGCCTTCCACTCCGCCTTGCTCGAGCCCGTCGCCGCCGAGCTCACCGCGGCGGCGGCGAAGGTGGCGCTCGGAACGCCTTCCATCCCCTATGTCTCGAACGTGACCGGACGCTGGATCACCGCCGAGCAGGCGCGCGATCCCGGCTACTGGGCGCGCCACATGTGTCAGCCGGTGCGCTTCGCCCCCGGCCTCGAGCTGCTGCTTGCCGAGCCCGATCTCATCCTCCTCGAGGTGGGGCCCGGGCAGTCGCTGGCGACTCTCGCCCGACGCTCGGCCGCGAGGACCGAGCGGCACCTGATTGTGACCAGCTTGCGCCATCGCGACGAGCGCCAGCCGGATTTCCTGGCGACGCTTTCGTCCCTCGGCCGGCTCTGGGCGGCCGGCGTCGAGATCGACTGGCGTGCGTTCGCCGGCGCCGAGCGCCGCCGCCGCGTCCCACTGCCGACCTATCCATTCGAGCGCCGCCACCACTGGGTGGAGCCGCCGCGCGAGGGACTTGGCACCGGCGCGGGGTTGGCGGCGAGCCTCGGCGGCGCGGTCCACCTCCGCGCCTGGCGGCGCTCTCTGCCGGCAGCCGCCCCCGCCAGCGCCGCCGGCATCTGGGCGGTGCTCCCGGGCCGCGCCACGCTTGGCGAGGCGGTGGCGCGACGGCTGGAGGGCCGCGGGTGCGAGGTGGTGCGCATCGCGGCGGCGACCGCCGAAGCGGGCGTGGCCGAGTTGGTGGCGCGTCTGCGGACCGGCGGGCGGCAACTGCGCGGCGTCCTCGACCTGCGGAGCGCGGATGCGGCGGTGGCGGACCTCGACGAGGAGTGGCTGCAGGGCTTCGCCAGCCTCGCCAGCCTGACCCGGGTCCTTGGGGGGTCTCCGGACAGGGGCGGCACGACCCTGGCGGCGGTCTCCACCAGGGCGCTCTGGGTGACCGGCGAGGAGGAGATCTGCCTGGGCAGGGCGCCCCTCCTCGGCTGGGCTCGAGCGGCGCCGCAGGGCAGCGGCGCGCTGCGGTGCCGCCTGTTCGACGTCACGCCGGCGTCGCCGGGGAGTGGGCAGGAGTCGGCGTTGGCCGAGCGTTTGGTGAACGAAGTCCTGTCGGGGGCCGGCGAGCCAGTCGTCGCCTGGCGCGGCGCCGCGCGCTGGGTGCCGGCGCTCGAGGCGGTGCCGCTCGCCGTGGCGCCGCCGCTTTCCACGCCGCCGCCGCCGTCCCGGGAAGGCTGGCTGCGGCCGGGAGCGACCTACCTGCTCGCCGGCGGCCTCGACGGCCCGGCCTTGAGCCTGGCGCGGCAGCTGGCGGCGGCGGGGCGACCGCGGCTGGTGCTGGTGGCGCCGCCGGAGGGCGGGGCCGAGCTGCGGGACCTGGCATGGCGCGAGCTCGAGAAGCTCGACGCCGAGGCCATGGTGGCGCCGGCCGATCTCACCAGCGAAACCGCGGTGCGAGCGCTGCTCGACCGGATCGAAGAGCGATGGGCTCCGCTGCACGGCATCTTCTACCTGGCGCCGCCGCCGTCCGCGGAGGAGGAGCGGGTCCGGCAGTGGATGCGCGGCGCCTGGGTACTCGACCGCATGCTCGGCGACGGCCGGCCGGCCGGCTTTTTCGCTCTGTTCTCCTGGCCGGAGCCGCCGCCGGGTGGCCCCGCGCCGGCCGAGCGGTGGGCGGCCGGTGCCTTCGCCGACGCGCTGGCCGCTGCACGCTGCGGGCGTGGCGGCCGGCCGGCGGTGGCGATCGACTGCGGCCGCGGCATCGACTGGGCGAGCGCTCGGGCGTTCGACCTGCTCGGCCGCGTGCTCTCGCACCCGGCGGCGCCGCAGGTCGCGATCTCGCTGCCGATGCAGCTCGAGGCCGAGCCGCGGCCGGAGGCAGCGGCCGAGCCGCAGTTGGCGGCAGCGCCGGCTGCCTCCGCCACGGTCCTCCCGGACGACCCCGTCACCCTGCACATCGCCGCCATCTGGAGGGAGGTCCTGGGCATCGCCCGAGTCGAGCCGCACGACCGTTTCCTCGACCTCGGCGGCGATTCGCTCGCGGCCATGCGGGTGGTGGCGCGCTTGCGCGAGGCCTTCGGCGTCGAGCTGCCGGCGCGCGCGCTGCTCGAAGCGCCCACCTTCGTCGCGCTGCGGGCAGCGGTAGCCGAGTCGCTGGCCGGGCAGGGCTTGCGGCCAGACCTCGGGGTGCCGCGGCAGGAGACGAGCCTGCTGCCGCCCTTCCGCCGCCGAGAGGCGAGCGGGCCCGCTCCGCTCGGGTTCTTGCAGCGCCAGCTCTGGTTCCTCGACCAGCTCGCCGGCGACAGCGCGGTCTATAACCTGCGCGCCCAGGCGCGGCTCTCCGGCCGGCTCGACCGCGGCGCCCTGCGGCGCGCCCTGGCGGAGATCGCGGCCCGCCACGAGATCCTGCGCACCGTCTTCTCCGAGCAGGCGGGCGAGCCGGTGCAGGTCGTCCTCGCCACCGCCGACGCCGCACTGCCGCAGATCGATCTCGGCACGGTGCCGTTTGAGCGCCGCGACGGCGAGCGGACCCGCTGCGCTTCGGCCATTGCCGCCTGGCGCTTCACCCTGGCGCGGCGGCCGCCTGCGCGCGTGGTCCTCGTGCGTCTCGGGCCCGAAGAGCACCTCCTGGTCCTCAGCGCGCACCACATCGTCTACGACGGCGGCTCGGAGCGGGTGCTGTTCGGCGAGCTGGCCGCCCTCTACGATGCCTTCACGCGGCGAGCCTCCTCGCCGCTCCCGCCCCTGCCGGCCCAGTACTCCGACTTCGCCGCGTGGCAGCACCAGGCGGTCGCCGGCGGCCTCGAGGCGGATCTGGCCTACTGGCGCCGCCAGCTCGCCGACCCGCCACGGGAGCTCGACCTGCCGGCCGACCGGCCGCGCCCGCCGACCGCCCGCTTCCGCGGCGCCTCTCTGGCGTTGCCGCCGCTGCCCGCCGCGCTGCACGCGGCGCTGGCCGGCTTCGCGCGCCGCGCCGAGACCACCCTGTTCACCGCCCTGCTGGCGGTTTTCGACATTCTCCTGCTGCGCCATACCGGCCAGGTGGACCAGCTGGTGGGCACGCCGGTGAATGGGCGTCACTGCCGCGAGCTCGAGGGGCTGATCGGCCCCTTTGTCAACACGGTGGTGCTGCGCGGCGATCTCGCGGGCGATTCGAGCTGGCGCTCGCTGCTCGGCCGGCTGCGGCGCACCGTGCTCGAGGCACTCGAGCACCAGGCGCTCCCGTTCGAGCGCGTGGTCGAGGAACTGCGAGTGGAGCGCGATCCAGGCCGCAACCCGCTCTTCCAGGCAGCCTTCGCCTTCCACGCCGCTCCGGTCGTGCAGCTCGCTCTGCCCGGGCTCCTGCTGCGCCTGGAAGACCTCCCCAGCCGGAGCTCCATGTTCGACCTCTTCCTGTATCTGCGGGAACGGGGCGGCGTGCTCGAGGGAGGGCTGGAGCTCGACACCGATCTGTTCGACCGCTCGACCGGCGAGCGGCTCGCCGGCCACTACGCGGCTCTCCTGGCAGCGGCGGTGGAGTCTCCTGACCGCCCGTTGTCGGAGCTGCCGCTGCTGCTTGCAGGCGAGCGCCAGCAGCTCCTCGTGGAATGGCTCGGCGGGCTGGCGCCGGCGCCGTTGCCGCAGTGCCTGCAGCGGCAGTTCGAAGCCGTCGTGGAGCGGACACCGGAGACGACGGCGGTGAGCTGCGTGGCCGCGAGCTTGACCTATGGCGAGCTCAACCGGCGTGCCAACGGGCTGGCCCGGCACCTGCGGCGCCTGGGGGTCGGGCCGGAGGTCCCGGTCGTCCTCTGCCTCGAACGCTCGCTCGAGCTGATCGTGGCCGTCCTGGGCATCCTCAAGGCCGGGGGAGCCTATGTGCCGCTCGATCCGAGCTCTCCCGGCGAGCGCCTGCGCTCGACCGCCGGCGATGCCCTGGCCGGGGTCGAGCGTCCGCTGGTGGTCACCGAGCGGGCCTTCGCGGAGCACTTTGCGTCGGCGCCTGGCGGCCCCGGGGGAGTGCGGCCCTGGCAGCTCCTCGTGCTCGACGAGCCAGGCGAGGCCCTGGACGCGCTCGACGGTCGCAACCTGCCGGAGAGCGTGCCGCCGCAGTGCCTCGCCTACGTCATCTACACCTCGGGAACGACCGGCAGGCCGAAAGGGGTCCTGCTCACCCACTCCAACGCCGGGCGCCTCTTCGAGGCGGCGGCGAGCCGGCTCGTGTTCAGCGCTGGCGACGTCTGGACGCTGTTCCACTCGGTGGCGTTCGACTTCTCGGTCTGGGAGCTCTGGGGCGCACTGCTCCATGGCGGCCGCCTGGTCGTGGTGCCTTACTGGGTGAGCCGCTCTCCCGACCTGTTCCACCGCCTGCTCGCCGACGAGGGGGTGACGGTCCTCAACCAGACGCCCTCGGCATTCCGCCAGCTCGTCGAAGCCGACCGGCAGGTGCCGGAGGGCCCCTACCGCGTCCGCGCCCTGCGCGAGGTGGTGTTCGGCGGCGAGGCGCTGGCGCCGGCCTGCCTTGCCCCATGGATCGAGCGCCACGGCGACGAACGGCCGCGGCTCGCCAACATGTACGGGATCACCGAGACCACGGTCCACGTCACCTGCCGGCGCATCACGGCCGGCGATCTCGAGGGGCCGCCGCGCAGCCCGATCGGGGCCGGGCTCGCGGACCTGCGCCTGGTCGTCCTCGACGGGCGCGGCCAGCCGGTACCGCTCGGCGCGGTGGGCGAGCTCTACGTCGGCGGCGCCGGCCTGGCGCGCGGCTATCTGCGCCGGCCAGAGCTGACCGCGGCGAGGTTCCTCCCCGATCCATGGAGCGAGGAGCCGGGAGGACGGCTCTACCGCAGCGGCGACCTGGTGCGCTGGCGCCCGGCGGCCGGGCTCGACTTCCTCGGCCGGGCGGACCACCAGGTCAAGATCCGCGGTTTCCGCATCGAGCCGGGGGAGGTCGAGGCGGTTCTGGCCAGTCATCCGGCGGTGCGCGAGTGCGTGGTGGTGGCGCGTCTCGATGGCCGGCAGGAGCTGATCGCCTACCTGGTGCCACGCGGCGACGCGGTGGCGCCGCTCCGCCGCGACGCCTCGGATCTGCGCGCCTTTCTCGCCGCGCGGCTACCGTTCCCGATGATCCCGGCAGCCTTCGTAACCCTGGCCGCCCTGCCGCTGATGCCCAGCGGCAAGATCGATCGCCGGGCTCTGCCGGCACCGCGCGAGGAAGAGGAGAGGGCTGGAGAAGCCGCCTCGCCGGCGGGCGCCGATCCGCTCGCGCAGCTGGTGGCCGGCGTCTGGGCCGAGGTCCTGGGACGCGAACGGATAGGGATGGACGACGACTTCTTCGCCCTGGGCGGACAGTCGCTGCTGGCCGTGCAGGTGGTCTCCCGCCTGCGTGGCGTGCTGGGCTGCGAGTTGACGCTGCGCCAGCTCTTCGAGGCTCCCACCGTCGCCCGGCTGGCGCACGCGGCACGGGCGAGGCGCGCGGCCGGCGCGGCGGTGCCGCCGCCGATCGTCCGCCTGGCGCCGGAGGAGCGTCAGGGGGACCTGCCTGCCTCCTTTGCCCAGCAGCGCCTCTGGCTGCTCGACCAGATCGAGCAGGGCAGCGCGGCCTACAACCTGCCGGCAGCGGTGCGGCTGAGCGGCGAGGTGGCGGCCGGGGAGCTGCGTCGCGTCGTGGCCGAGGTGGTGCGCCGGCACGAAGCGCTGCGCACCACCCTGCCTGCCCGCGCCGCGGGGCCGGTACAGCACATCGCGCCGCCGCTCGGTGCGGCGCTGCCGGCGCTGCCGCTCGCCGACCTCTTGGGTCTGCCGGGCGCGCGGGTGGAGGAGGAGGCGCGCCGTCTTGCTCGGATGGAGGCCCGGCGAGGCTTCGATCTCGAGCGCGGGCCGCTGCTGCGCCAGGCGCTGCTGCGGCTGGCCGGGCGCGACCACCTGCTGCTCATCACCCTGCACCATGTCGTCTGCGACGGCTGGTCGTTGGGCGTGCTGATGCGCGAAGTCGCCGTGCTGGCCGCGGCCTTCGCTCGCGGTCTGCCCTCGCCGTTGCCGGAGCTGCCGGTTCAGTACGCGGATTTCGCGGTCTGGCAGCGGCGCTGGCTCACGGGTGAGGTGCTCGATCGGCAGCTCGGCTATTGGCGGCGCCAGCTGGCAGGCGCGCCGCGGGCGCTGGAGGTGCCCACCGACCGTCCGCGGCCGGCCGTGCCCTGCCACCGTGGCGGGCTGCGTGACACGGTCATCTTTCCAGCCATCGCGCAGGCAGTCGCCGCGCTCTGCCGGCGGCAGGGGGTGACGCCTTTCATGACCATGCTCGCGGCCTGGGCTGTGCTGCTCGGCCGCCAAGCGAGCCAGCAAGAGGTGCTGCTCGGTACGCCGGTGGCCGGACGCAACTGGCGCGAGGTCGAGGAGCTGATCGGGCTGTTCGTCAACACCCTCGTGCTGCGGGTCGACCTCGCGGGCTCTCCGAGCTTCGGCGAGGTCTTACGGCGGGTGCGCGAGACGGCGCTCGACGCCTTCCTCCACCAGGGCCTGCCCTTCGAGCGGCTGGTCGAGGATCTGGCGCCGGAGCGCGACCTCTCCCGCTCGCCGCTGTTCCAGGTCCTCTTCAGCCTGCAGGACGCTGCCCTGTCGGATCTCCGGCTGCCGGGGCTCGAGCTGCGCCAGCTGCCGGTGGACACTGGCACGGCGAAGTTCGACCTGACGCTCAATCTCGGGGCCAGCGGCGGCGGATTCGCCGGCCGGCTCGAGTACGACGCCGAGCTGTTCGACGCCGCGACGGCCGAGCGCCTGCTCGCGCACTACCAGCGGCTGCTGGCGGCGGCGGTCGAGACGCCGGAGGCCGGAATCGGCGAGCTGCCGTCGATGTCGGCGATGGAGCGCCAGAGCTTGCTGCGGGAGCACAACGACACGGCGGCGGTGTTGCCGGCGCAGCGGTGCGTGCACGAGCTGCTGGCGGCGCAGGCGGCGAGCACGCCGCGGGCGGTGGCGGTGCGCGGCGGCGGTCAGGCGTTGCGCTATGGCGAGTTGCGGACGCTGTCCGGCCGGCTGGCGCGGCGGCTGGCGCGGTCGGGAGTCGGGCCCGGGGAGCTGGTGGGGGTGTGCGTCGAGCGGACGCCGGCGCTGGTGGTGGCGCTGTGGGGGGTGCTCGAGGCGGGAGGGGCCTACGTGCCGCTCGATCCCGGTCATCCGCGGGAGCGGCTGGGTTGGATGCTCGCCGACTGCCAGGCGCGGGTGGTGCTGACCGAGCGGGCGTTGGTCGGCGTCCTGCCGCCGCACACGGCGCGGGTGGTCCTGCTCGACGATGAGGCGGGCTTGGGAGCGGCGGCGAGCGAGGGCGAGGGGACGGCGACGGCAGTGGCGGCGACGGCGGCGCTGCCTGCGGTTGCGGCCGAGGATTTGGCCTACGTGATCTACACCTCGGGCTCGACGGGTCGGCCGAAGGGCGTCGAGGTGCGCCATGGCGCGGTGGTCAACTACCTGGCGACGATGGCGGAGCGTCCGGGGCTGGGCGCCGGGGACGTGATGCTGGCGGTGACCACGCTGTCGTTCGACATCGCGGTGACGGAGCTGTTCTTGCCGCTTTGTGTAGGGGCGTGCGTGGAGCTGGCGGACCGCGAGACGGCGGGCGACGCGGAGCTGCTGATGTCGGCCCTGGAGAGGTCCGGGGCAAGCTGCATGCAGGCGACGCCGGCGACCTGGGGTTTGCTGGTGGAAGGGGGATGGCGGGGGCGTGCCGGGCTCAGGGCGCTGTGCGGCGGCGAGGCGCTGCCGCGGAGGTTGGCCGAGCAGCTGCTGGCGCGGGTCGGGGAGCTGTGGAACCTCTACGGTCCGACCGAGAGCACGGTGTGGTCGGCGCGGCAGCGGGTGGCGCCGGGAGAGGGAGCGGTGCCGCTGGGCGAGCCTTTGGCCAACACCGGTCTGTACCTGGTGTCGCGCGAGGTGGAGGCGGTGCCGTTGGGAGTGGTGGGAGAGGTGGCGATCGGCGGCGAAGGGCTGGCGCGCGGCTATCACCGCCGGCCGGAGCTGACGGCCGAACGCTTCGTGCCCGACCCGTTCGGCCCGCCCGGAGGACGGCTGTACCGCACCGGCGACCTGGCGCGGCGGCAGGGCGACGGGAAGCTGGAGTTCTTGGGGCGCCGCGACCTTCAGGTGAAGGTGCGCGGATTCCGCATCGAGCTGGGGGAGATCGAGACCGTGCTGGCGAGCCATCCGGCGGTGCGGGAGTGCGTGGTGGCGGCGCGGCAGGACGGGCCGCGCGACAGGACGCTGGTGGCCTACGTGGTGTTGCCGGGCAGCCCGGTGGAGCCGCGCGAGCTGCGCGCCTTCCTCGCCGCCCGGCTGCCGGCGTACATGGTGCCGGCGCGCTTCGTCCCGCTCGATGCCCTGCCGCTGTCGCCCAATGGCAAGGTCGACCGCAACGCCCTCCCCGCGCCGGGGGACATGGAGCGGGCGCCGGCGGCGGGAGCCGGGGAGTTTTCCGCACCCGGCGCAATCGATCCCGTGACCGAGCTGGTGGCCGGGGTGCTGGCCGAGGTGCTGGGGCGGGAGCGGGTCGGTGCCGGCGATGACTTCTTCGAGATGGGAGGCCATTCGCTGCTCGCCACCCGAGTGGTCTCCCGCCTGCGCGGCGTGCTCGGGGTGGAGTTGCCGCTGCGCAGCCTGCTCGAGAAGCGGACGGCCGCCGGGCTGGCCGCAGCGGTGCGCGCCGGCCTCGCGGACGAGCAGCCCGCGGCCCCGCCGCGCGTGCTCTCCAGGCACGGCGAGCTGCCGCTGTCGTTCGCCCAGCAGCGCTTCTGGTTCGTCGACCAGCTCGAGCCAGCCAGCCCGCGCTACAACATCGCGGCGGCGGTGCGGCTCAGCGGCCCGCTGGCCGTAGCGCGGCTGGCGCGGGCCTTCGTCGAAGTGGCGAGGCGTCACGAGGTGCTGCGCACCGTCTTCAGCTCGCGCGGCGGCCGGCCGGTGCAGGTGATCGGTCCCGAGCCGCGGCTGCCGCTGCGTGAGGTGGAGCTGTCGCCGCTGCCGCGCGAGCGCCGGGAGGCGGCGGCACGCCGGCTGGCGGCCGCGGAGGCGGTTGCGCCGTTCGATCTGCGAGTGGGCCCCTTGCTGCGCCTGACCCTGCTGCGGCTGGAGGACGAGCAGCATCTCCTGCTCGTGACCCTGCACCACATCGTCGCCGATGCATGGTCGCTGGTCCTGCTGGTGCGTGAGATGCAGGCGCTCTACCGGGCCTGGGGCCGCGGCGAACCGTCGCCCTTGGCCGCTCTGCCACTGCAGTACGTTGACTTCGCGGGCTGGCAACGGCAGTGGCTGGAGAGCGCGGCGCTCGCGCGCCAGCTCGCCTACTGGCGCGAGCGGCTGAGCGGCTCCTCCGGAGCGCTCGAGCTGCCGTCCGACCGGCCGCGTCCGGCGATGCTGAGCCTGCGGGGCGGCGAGCAGCGCTTCGCTGTCGATCGCGAGCTGTCGCGCCGCGTCCTGGCGCTGGGCCGGCGCGAGGGGGCGACCCCCTTCATGATCGTCGCCACCACCCTCGGCGCTCTCCTCGCGCGGCTCTCGGGCGAGCCGGACCTCAACCTCGCGGTGCCGATCGCGGCCCGCCAGCGCCTCGAGCTCGAGGGGCTGATCGGCTGCTTCGTCAATACACTGGTGCTGCGGGTCGAGGGGAGGGGAGCGGCGACTTTCCTCGAGCTGCTCGAGCGGGTGCGCGAGGCGAGCCTGGGGGCCTATGCCCACCAGGACTTGCCGTTCGAGCGGCTGGTCGACGAGCTCGAGCCGGAACGAGATCTGTCGCGCTCGCCACTGGCGCAGGTGGCGCTGTCGTTCCACAACATCGGGCTGCCGGAGGCGACCATCGACGGTCTGCGGATGGCCTCGCAGGACCCGCCGTCGCAGGTGGCGAAGTTCGACCTCGCCTTCATCATCGCCGAGGACCGGGAGGGCTGTCTTGCGGGGTGGCTGCAGTACGCCTCGGACCTTTACGACGCGACGACGGCGATCCGCCTCGCGGGCCACCTCACCCGCTGCCTGGACGAGCTGACCGCCTGGCCCGAGCAGCCGCTGGCCGAGCTCTCCTATCTGACCGCCGCGGAGCGGCAGCAGGCGCTGTACGAGTGGAACGATACGGCAGCGGGCTCGGCGCCCCAGGCGCTCCTGCACCAGCTCTTCGAGGCGCGGGCCGACGCGCAGCCTGCCGCCGTCGCGGTGGTGTGGGAGGGGATCGAGCAGAGCTACGCCGAGCTGGAGGCGCGGGCCAACCGGGTCGCCGCGCTGCTGGACCGGCTGCCGGAGCCGAGGAGCGGCCCCGGGGCGGCGGTGGGAGTCTGGATGGAGCGCTCGCACCACGCCCTGGCGGCGCTGCTCGGGATCCTCAAGGCGGGCGGGACCTATGTGCCGCTCGACCCGGCCTGGCCGGCGGAGCGCGTGGAGAGCATCCTGGCGGCAACCGGCGCCACGGCCGTCGTGGTGAGCCGCGCCACGCTGCCGGCCGCCCAGGCGCTGAGCTGGCGGCTGCCGTGCCTTGGCGATCTACTCTGCCTGGACATCGAGACCCCGGAGGCGGAGCCCGAGGCGCTGGATGAGGACGGGGTGCGAGCGCTCTGGGACCGGGTCGCCGCGCGGGCCACCAGCCGGGTCACGGCGGGAGGTTTCGTCAGCAGCTTCACCGGGCAGCCGTTCAGCGAGGCCGAGGTCGACGAGTACCGCGACAGGGTCCTGGCGCTGGCGGCGCCCTGGCTGCAGGCGGCGGGGACGGCGGGGACGGGAGCTCGCGTTCTGGAGGTGGGCTGCGGCGCCGGGCTGGTGCTCTGGGAGATCGCGCGGCAGGCGGAGCGCTGTGTGGGCCTCGACCCCTCGCCGCTCACCCAGCAGCGCAACCGCGAGCACGCCGCCGACGCGGGGATCGGCAACGTGGAGCTCGAGGTCGGCTTTGCCCACGAGATCGGCGGCCGCTTCGCGCCGGGTTCGTTCGACCTGGTGGTGATGGCCAGCACGGTGCAGTTCTTCCCCGGCCCGCGCTACCTCGAGAAGGTGGTGGCCCAGGCGCTGGGGCTGCTGGCTCCCGGTGGAGCGCTGCTCCTGGCCGACGTGCCGGATGCGCGCCGCAAGGCCGAGCTCGATGCCGCCCTGGCGCTGGCGGGGGCGCTCGCCCGGCGGGAAGCGGCGGGGCTCTGGTTGGACGAGGACCTGTTCCGTGACCTCGCGGCGGCGCTGCCGGCGGCCGGGCAGGTCGAGATCCTGCACCGCGACGCGGGCTTTGCCAACGAGCTGCGTCACCGTTACGACGTCCTCCTGCATGCGGCGGCCGGGGCTCGCGCCGCCGCGGCGGCTCACCGGCGGCGCAAGCGGCTGTGGACGGGCTGGCAGACCGAGCGCTGCCCGGCCGCGCGTCCTGGCGGCGCCCGCTCGCCGGCGGAGATCGCCTACGTGATCCACACCTCGGGCTCCACCGGCGCGCCCAAGGGGATCGCGGTGCAGCACGCGCCGGTGGCTGGCCTTATCCGCTGGGTCAACCAGACCTTCGGCATCGGGCCGCACGACCGGCTGCTGTTCATCACCTCGCTGAGCTTCGATCTCTCGGTTTACGACGTCTTTGGCATCCTGGCCGCGGGCGGCATCGTGCAGATCGCTCCGGAAGCGGCGCTGGGCGACGCGGAGCGCCTCGTGCGCCTGCTGCGCGAGGCGCCGATCACGATCTGGGATTCGGCGCCGGCGGCGCTGCAGCAGCTCGCGCCGCTGCTGTCCGCTGCCGCGATGGGCACCGAGCATCCGCTGCGGCTGGTGCTGCTGTCGGGCGATTGGATCCCGGTGCGGCTCCCGGATCGGGTGCGGGCGGCCTTCCCCGGGGCGCGGGTGATCGCCCTGGGCGGCGCCACCGAGGCGGCGGTGTGGTCCAACTGGTACCCCGTCGCTGAGGTCGATCCACGCTGGCCCAGCATTCCCTACGGGCGGCCGATCAGCGGCGCGCGCTACCAGCTGCTGGATGCGGCAATGCAACCGAGTCCCATCGGCGTCCCCGCCGATCTGTACATCGGTGGGACCTGCCTCTGTACGGGCTATGCCGGGCAGCCGGCCCTGACCGCGATGCACTTCGTCCCCGATCCCTTCGCACCGCCCGCCGAGCGCGGGGCGCGCCTGTACCGGACCGGCGATCGGGTGCGGGCGCGGTGGGACGGCAACCTCGAGTTCCTGGGCCGCGCCGATCAGCGGGTCAAGGTGCGGGGCTATCGCATCGAGCCGGGCGAGATCGAGGTGGCGTTGCTGCGGCATCCGGCGCTGCGCGAGGCGGTGGTGATCGTGCGCGAGGACCGGCCGGGCGACCAGCAGCTGGTGGCCTACGTGGTGGCGCGCACGGCGGCTCCGTCCGCCGATGATCTGCGCGCCTGGTTGCGCGGCAAGCTCCCTGCCTACATGGTGCCAACCGCCTACGTGGCGCTCGCCGAGCTGCCGGTGACGGCCAACGGCAAGCTCGACCGTGGCCGCCTGCCGGATCCCCGAGCGGAGAGGACCGAGGCGGCGTCCTACACGGTGCCGTCCGACGCGGTGGAACAGTTGCTGGCCGGCCACTTCGCCGACCTCCTCGGTGTCGAGAGGGTGGGCGCCGGCGACAGCTTCTTCGCCCTCGGCGGGCACTCGCTGCTCGCCACGCAGCTCGTCTCGCGGGTGCGCGAGACGCTTGGCGTCGAGCTGCGCCTGGCGGAGGTCTTCGCGGGGCCGACCGTCGCAGAGCTGGCCGGGGCGGTGCGCTCCGCGCGGCAAGCCGGGGCGGCTGCCGCACCGCCGATCGTGCCAGTGCCGCGGCCGGCGGGAGGGGAGCTGCAGCTGTCGTTCGCCCAGCAGCGGCTGTGGTTCATCGATCAGCTCGAGCCGGGCAACCCGGCCTACAACGTGCCGTGGGCGGCGCGCCTCAGCGGCGAGCTCGATGCCGGGCGGCTGCGCTTGGTGCTCGCCGAGGTGGTGCGGCGGCACGAGGCGCTGCGGACGACCTTCTCACGCTCGCCGCGCGGTCCGGTGTCGCGGGTGCTGGCGAGCCAGCGGGTGCCGCTGCCGATGATCGCTCTCGACGGTCTGCCGGGGAGCGCGGCGGGCGCCGAGGCGCGACGCCTGCTGGCCGCCGAAGCGCTGGGCGCCTTCGATCTGGAGGTCGGCCCACTGCTGCGCGTTCGCCTCCTGCGGCTGGGCGCGCGCGAGCACCTCCTGAGCGCGGTGATGCACCATATCGTCGCGGACGGCTGGTCGGTGGGGGTGCTGCAGCGCGAGGTCGGCCTGCTGTATGGAGCGCGAGCGCGCGGCGCCGGCTCGCCCCTGCCGGAGCCATCGATTCAGTACGCCGACTTCGCCGTCTGGCAGCGCGACTGGCTGCAGGGGGAGGTGCTCGCAGGCCAGCTCGCCTATTGGCGCGAGGAGTTGGCGGGAGCGCCGCGGCAGCTGGCGCTGCCGGCGGACCGTCCACGGCCGGCCTGGCAGGCGCATCGCGCCGGCCTGCTGTCAAGGGCGCTTCCCGCGGTTCTGGCGCGAGAGCTGGCAGCCTTTTCGCGGCGCGAGGGTGTGACGCTGTTCATGACCCTGCTGGCGGGTTTCGGCGTGCTGCTGGGGCGGCTGGCGGATCAAGAGGAAGTGCTGGTCGGGACGCCGATCGCCAACCGCAACCGGCGGGAGATCGAAGAGCTGGTCGGGTTTTTCGTCAACACCCTGGTGCTGCGGGTGGATCGGCGCGGGGCGCCAAGCTTCCGTGAGCTGCTGCAGCGGGTGCGGGCCAGGGCGCTCGGTGCCTTCGCACACCAGGACCTGCCGTTTGAGCGGCTGGTCGAGGAGCTGGTCACCGAGCCGGCCGACCGTCGCCGCGGCGCGCCGCCGCTGTTCCAGGTGATGCTCGGGGTGCAGAACGCACCGCTCATGCCGCTGACGCTGCCAGGTCTGGAGCTGAGCCCGCTGGCGCCGGAGGCCGGGGTGGCAAAGTTCGACCTGACGCTGCTGCTCGAGGAGACGGCGGCGGGTCTGATCGGCGCGCTGGAGTACGACGCGGCGCTGTTCGACCGGTCAACGGCGGAGCGGCTGGTGGCGCGGCTGGCGGGGATTCTGGAGAACGCGCTGGCGGCGCCGGAGGTGGGCGTGGCAGAGCTCGGGCTGCTGCTCGCGGGCGAGCGGGCGCAGCTTTTGTGGGAGTGGAACGACAGCGCGAGCATCTATCCGCGCGAGGCGGACCTGGGCGAGCTGTTCGCGCAGTG
>DATKFK010000696.1:0-2492 GCA_035544375.1 Thermoanaerobaculia bacterium | reverse complement strand
CAGCAGGTGGTGGCCATCGACTGAACCCGGACCTGCGGCCCCGGCGGGGCCAGCGACCGTGCTTGCCCGGCTGCCAGGGGCGCCTGCTGGCTCGTTCGGCATGGGTACCGTTCCCTTCGCGTCGACCGCCCCGGAGGGCGGCTCAGGCTGACGGCTCTGTCGAGCCGCGTGATCTTAGGCTAGGTCACCGACAGATAGAGCTCGCGGGCGATCTCGGGCGCGGAAAGACTGGTCGGCACGAGGCGCAGGACGCGGGCCTCTACCTGGCTGAGCGGCTCGGGCTTCCGGTGATCGGAGCCGGAGTCGCGCTCGAACTAGGCGCGAGCGCACCTGACACCGTGCTCGGGTTCGCCATCCTCGTCGGGCTGGGCGTCGCCGTCTCGGGTTGGGCACTGCTCGGACGCCGAGGGTCACAAGTCCGCACGTGACCGGGCCTCCCTCTTTCTCAGGGCCTGGTCGAGCTCGAGGCGGGAGCTGATGTCCAGCTTGGCGAACACCTTGCGCAGGTGCCACTCCACGGTGCGGCGGCCGATGAACAGCTGGGCGGCGATCTCCTGGTTGGTTCGGCCCTCGCGGGCCAGCTGGGCGACCTCCTCCTCCTGCGGCGTCAGGTCGGTGCGGGTATCGTCGCTGCGCTTGCGCGCCGTCTCGCCGGTCGCCAGGAGCTCTCGCCGCGCGCGTTCGGCGAAAGCCTCGGCGCCCATAGACGTGAACGCGTCGAACGCGGACCGCAGCTGGTCGCGGGCCTCGGTCCGTCGCTTCTCCCGGCGCAGCCATTCGCCGTAGACCAGGTGGGCGCGGGCCAGGTGGGTTGCCATCCGGGTGCTGCCCAGCAGCTCGATCGCCTCGCGGTATTCCTCTTCGGCGGCGCGTCCCCCCGATACCAGCGCCCGGGACCGCGCCGCCGCCCCGCGAGCCCAGTTGCTGGCGCTCGCCGCGGCTAGCTGCGACAGCTGGCCAGCCGCCGCGCGAGCACGTTCGGCCTGATCGTTTCGCGCCGCGGCCTCCACCAGCTCATACAGGGCCCACGGCGAGATGACGATCTCGTCGACGGCGCTGGCCCGGTGCGCCGCCTCGGCGGCGGCGCGGTAGTTGCCCTGGCCGTTGTACAGCACCGCCTGCGCGTAGTCCGTGTAGGTCAGCGCCGCGCCCTCGCCCCGGTCCGTGGCGCCGCGGGTCATCTCGTCGGCCAGTTCGGCCGCGCCCGGCGCGTCCCCGCGCCAGGCGGCGAGCAGCAGCGGGAGGTAGGGCAAGGTGGGCTCTCTGGTCGTGGATTCGACGTGCTCACGCTCCGTCAGCAAGGCCGTGGCCTTCGACAGCTCGCCGGCCTGGACGTGGATCTCGGCGAGATAGTCCAGCGTGAACGGAAGCCAGCTGAGGGTGCCGTTCGCGCGCGCCAGCCGGAGCTGGCCGGCCGCGAGCTCGAACCACGCCTCGTCGTCCCACAGGTCCATGGCGACGAGGTTGCACGAGACGGACAGCCAGCCCAGCTCGAGCGGCTGCGCCCGGTAACGGCGCAGCGCTTCCTTGAGCGCGGGGGCGGCGGCCACGTACCCATCGGCCAGGCGCACGGCGAGGCCGTGGATGAGCAGCTGTGCGTGCGGCAGCGGCTGCGATCCTGAAGGCGGCAGCGTCGCGGATCTCACGGCACCCGCGACGTGCTTCGCGTCCTGTCCCTGGGCGAGCCGGCCGGCGTAGATCGTGGCCATCAGGGCTTCGAGATAGGTCTGCCGGGCCAGTTCGGGGTCCAGGCTCTGCAGCCGCTGCGCGGCCCGCAGCATGAGCGGCGGCGCGTCGCCGCCCCGTCTCAGCGCGAACGCGACCTGCGCCCGCATCCGCTGCGCGCGCGCCTCGTCCAGCTCGCCCGGCGGCCCGACCTCAGCCGTCACCAGCAGGGCCTGCGCGGCCTCGAAGTCTCCCGCCGCGTACTTCGCCTCGGCCGCCGTCAGAGCCCGCGAGGCCCGCTGGCCCGGGTCCGGGGTGAGCGCCACGGCTCGCTCCCAGAAGGCCGCGGCGGCGGCTACCCCGCCTCGGCGCATGGCACGGCCCGCCGAGCCGATGAGCTCCTCGGCCACTGCCTCGTCCGGCCCTGCCGTCGCGTGGGCGCGGTGCCACGCCCGGCGGTCGGGGTCAGCCAGCGGATCGGTCACCTCGGCCAGCGCCGCATGCACGGCCCGCCGGTCCTCGGCGGTGGCGGCGCGGTAGGCCGCCGAACGCACCAGGGGATGCCGGAAGCGCACGGTCGCACCGAACTCCAGCAGGTCGGCCGCGACAGCCAGGTTCATGGTTCCGGGGTCCAGGCCGAGTACCTCAGCCGCCCGGAGGATCAGCGCCGGGTCGCCGGCCGGATCGGCCGCCGCGAGCAGGACCAGCCGCTGGACCTCGGCTGGCAGCTCACTCAGGCGCGCCGCGTACTGATCTTCGATGCGCCTGGGCAGGTCTCCCGTGTCCGGAAGGGCGAACCCGCCGGCGAGGTCGGCGGCGCTCCGGCC
>DATKFK010000695.1:0-2729 GCA_035544375.1 Thermoanaerobaculia bacterium | reverse complement strand
CCGCCGCGCCTCCTCGGCATCGCCGCACACCACCGCCGGCCGGTGGCGGCCGGCCTTCCTGCCCACCCGCAGGGTATGGGCGACGTCGGCCAGCGCCGCGGCAGGCGATCCCGGCGTCGAGTCCCATGGCACTGCCTCCGGTGCCGTGTCCCCCACCTGAGCCCCTGGAGCTCCTGGAGCCCCGGGAGCCCCGGTCGCCGGGTCCCCGTCAGGTGGCACCCCAGGCACCGCAGCCGCGGCGCCCCCGAGGAACCCGGCCAGGTTCGTGCGCACCTGGTCGAGCGCGGCCGCGGAGCGCGCCGAGAGCAGCAGCAGCTGCCACCGCCGCGACGGCCCGGGCAGCGGCGGCGCCGGCGCCTCCTCGAGCACGACGTGCGCGTTGGTGCCGCCGATCCCGAGCGAGTTGACGCCGGCCCGCCGCGGCGCCTCGCCCGCCGGCCACTCGCACGCGGTCCGCGGAATGAAGAAAGGGCTCGCCGCGAGGTCGATGGCGGGGTTGGGCGTCGTGAAGTGCAGCAGCGGCGGCAGCTGGCGGTGGCGCAGCGCCTCGACCGTCTTGATCAGGCTCGCCACCCCGGCGGCGGTGTCGGCGTGGCCGAGATTGGGCTTGACCGAGCCCAGGGCGCAGTAGCCGCGCCGCGCGGTGGACGCCCTGAAGGCGCGCGTCAGCGCCTCGACCTCGATGGGATCGCCCAGCAGCGTGCCGCTGCCGTGGGCCTCGACGTAGCCGATCGTGCCGGCGTCGACGCCGGCGAGCCGCAACGCCTCGACCACCACCCGCGTCTGGCTGTCCACGCTCGGCGCCGTGTAGCCGGCCTTGCCGGCGCCGTCGTTGTTGATCGCCGTGGCGAGCACCACGGCATGGATGGTGTCGCCGGCCGCCAGGGCGTCCTCGAATCGCCGCACCAGGACCGCCCCGGCGCCATTGCCCTCCACCGCGCCCGCCGCCCGCGCATCGAAGGCGCGGCAGTGGCCGTCGGGCGAGCCGATGCTGCCTTCCTGGAAGAGATAGCCGACGCGGTGCGGAAAGGCGGCGGTGGCGCCGCCGGCCAGCGCCATCTCGCACTCCCCTTCGAGCAGCGCCTGGCAGGCGAGATGGAGGGCGACGAGCGAGGTCGAGCAGGCGGTCTGCACGGCCACCGAGGGACCCCGCAGGTTCAGCCGGTAGGACACCTGGGTGGTGAGGAAGTCCTTGTCGTTGAACAGCCGCGCCTGCAGGCCGCCGACCGCCGCCAGCCACTCGCGGTTCGCCAGCAGGTTGGAGACCAGGTAGCTGCTGAAGCCCGAGCCGCCGTAGACCCCGATGCGGCCGGCGAACGCCTGCGGTTCGTAGCCGGCGTGCTCGCAGGCCGCGAAGCAGCATTCGAGGAACAACCGGTGCTGCGGGTCCATCAGCTCGGCCTCGCGCGGCGTCAGGCCGAACAGCTCGGCGTCGAACAGCTCGACGCCGTCGATCACGCCGCGCGCCGGCACGTAGGCGGGGTCGCGGCGCAGCTCGGCCGCCACCCCGGACGCGGCCAGAGTCTCCTCGTCGAAGCGCGAGATCGACTCGACGCCGTCGCGGACGTGGCGCCACAGCTCGGCGGGGCCGCCGGCGCCCGGTAGGCGGCAGGCCATGCCGACGATCGCCAGGCGCTCGGGTGCGTCCGGGGCCGCCGGCGCGGCAGGCCGGCGCAGGTCGTGCGGTGGCTTCAAGCGGCCCTCGCGGGCGCCGGCAGCGGCAGCCCCAGGTAGAGCTGGCGCTCCTCGAACACCAGCCGGCGGCGCCCGAGGTCGGCGAGCAGGCCGTCCACGTCGGCCTCTCCCAGGTGCTGCGCCAGGTCCTCCCGCTTGCGGGGGATCGACAGGAAGCCGAGGGCCTGGATGCCCAGCGAGCCCAGGTCGTGCCGCTCGACGCTCCCGGAGCGCGTGTCGAAGACGGCGTTGCCCTCGAGATGGAGCTCGGGCGGCAGGCCGCCGTCCTCGGCGGCCCAGCGGCGGTGCCAGCGCGCGACCTGCTCCTGGATGCGGTCGCGCCACTCGCTCATCGTCGCCAGGTAGACCGAGGCGTAGCGGCGATCGACGAAGAAATAGATCATCTCCGCCAGGACCTCGCGGGAGAAGGGATAGATGAAGCTGTAGAAATCGCTCGGCTCGAGGTCCAGCCCGTACTCGGCAGCCCGCATGAAATAGGGGCTGAAGCGGTCGAAGCGCACCGGGAACGCCCCCGACGGCGGCGGCAGGTGGAGGAGCGATGGGATGTCCGCCACGTACTTCTCGTAGACCTCGCCGGTCTCGCCCGGGAAGCCCAGCAGCAGGTTCCATTGCGGCCTGATGCCGTGGACGACGCAATTCTTCATGAAGTTGATGTTCTGGAAGGACGTCGTCCCCTTGCGCATCAATTTGAGCGTGGACGTCGCCAGCGACTCGATCCCCGGCTGCAGGTCCACCACCCGCGCCCGCGCCAGCACCTCCAGCTCGTGCGCCTTGAGGTCGGCCTTGACCTCGTAGAACAGCGACACGTCGGGCGGCGCCTGCAGGTCGGGGAACAGCTCCGTCAGGTACTCGCGCGGCATGATGTTGTCGACCGATTCGTAGCGCGTGCAGCGCGCCCCGTACTGCTCGAACATGCGTTCGAGCTGCGCTTTGGCGAGCCGCGCGTCCATCCGCCGGTAGCGCATGGTGGTGCCGTTCAAGCCGCAGAAGGTGCAGTGCGAGCGCTCTCCCCACCAGCAGCCGCGGGAGGTTTC
>DATKFK010000694.1:0-5086 GCA_035544375.1 Thermoanaerobaculia bacterium | reverse complement strand
CTGGCTGCTGTCGCTCCCTGGCGGCTGGCTTGCGGACCGTCTCCTGGGCTCTCGCCGCGCCGTGCTGCTGGGCGGCAGCCTGATCTCCGCCGGCAACCTCTCGCTGGCAGTCACCGGCTGGCCGACCTTCTGCCTCGGGCTGGCGTTGACCGCGCTTGGCACCGGCCTGCTCAAGCCCAACATCAGCTCGATGGTCGGCGAGCTCTATCCGTCCGACTACGCCCGGCGCGACGCCGGCTTTTCGATCTTCTATATGGGCATCAATCTCGGCGCTCTCATCTCGCCGCTGATCTGCGGTCAGCTGGGGGAGCGGGTCAACTGGCACCTGGGCTTCGCCGCGGCCGGTGTCGGGATGGCGCTGGGCGTGGTGCAGTACTCCCTGGGCGGCAGGTACCTGGGGGGCGCCGGTTTGCGGCCGAACGCCGAGCTCGACGCGGTCGCGCGCGCCCGGTCGTGGAGGCTCCTGGCCGGCGGCGGCGCCTTGGTGGTGCTGCTGGCCGTGCTGGTGGCTGGCGGCTGGCTGCCCATCACCCTCGCGCAGGCGGCCAAGATCGCCACCGCAATGATCGCCGGCCTGGCTCTGGCGTACTTTGCCTACCAGCTCACCGCCGGCGGCCTCGACCGCGGCGAGAAGCGGCGCATGCTGGCGATTCTCGTCCTGTTCTTGTTTTCGGTGCTGTTCTGGTCCGGCTACTTCCAGGCAGCCTCGTCGCTGAACCTGTTCGCCGAGCGCTTGACCAATCGCAACGTCCTCGGCTGGAACATGCCGGCGAGCTGGCTGCAGTCGGTCAATCCGGTGTTCGTCTTCCTGCTCGCGCCGGTCTTCGCGTGGCTCTGGGTGCGCCTCGGTCGTCGCAATCCGTCCAGCCCGGCGAAATTCGCGCTCGGCCTGCTCTTCATGGCGCTCGGGTTCGTCACCATGGTCGAGGCGTCGGTCGCCAGCGTCGGCCGGGCGGTGGTGGGAGGCGCGCTGGTGCCGCGCCTCGTGAGTCCCTGGTGGCTGGTGCTGACCTACATGTTCCATAGCTGCGGCGAGCTTTGCCTTTCCCCGGTCGGCCTCTCCACGGTCACCAAGCTGGCGCCCCGGCGCAAGGTGAGCCAGATGCTGGGAATCTGGTTCATGTCGCTGTCGCTCGGCAACATCCTTGCCGGCCAGATCGCCGGCCGCTTCGAGGCGATCCCGCTCTTCCAGATCTTCGGCACGGTGGCGGCGACGGCCGGGGTGGGCGCCCTGCTCTTGTTCCTGCTGGTGCGGCCCATCGGTCGGCTGATCGGCGGCGCCGAGTAACCTCGCGGGACGTGTCCCGCGCCCGAGACCTTGCCTGCCATGGTCAATGCCGCGCCCGCAGCCACGGCCGCCACCGTCCGCCCGCGCGCGGATGCGCTGGTCGTCGCCTTGGCGCGCCTGGTGGCGCGCATCTTCTTCCGCGAGATCGAGGTGGTGGGCGCCGCGCGGCTGCCGCCGGCGGGGCCGCTGCTGATCGTGGCCAACCACCAGAACGGCATGATCGATCCGCTGCTGATCGCCGCCACGCTGCCGGCGGGCGGGTCCGGCGGCGGTCCAGGCGGACGGCGCGGCCCTGGCGGAGGCGACCGCGGCGGCGGCGGCCGCATGCCGCGCTTCCTGGCCACCCACCTGGCATGGCGCAACCTGGCGCTGCGTCCCTGGTTGCAGCTTGCCAGTGTCATCCCGATCTACCGGCCGAAGGACGTGGGTGCGGCGGCGGACCCGGGCCAGAACGCGGCAGCCTTCGCGCGTTGCCACGAGCAGCTCGCCCGCGGCGGCGCCGTGGCGCTGTTTCCGGAAGGCGTGAGCCACAGCGAGCCGACGCTGGTGCCGCTCAAGACCGGTGCCGCGCGCATCGTGCTCGAGGCGGTGAGGCGCTTCCCGGACCTGGCACCCCGCATCGTGCCGATCGGCCTCACCTTCGAGGCCAGGGGGACGTTCCGCTCGCGAGCGCTGCTCGAGGTCGGCGAGGCGATCGACCCTGGCCCCGAGATCGCCCTCGACCGCCGGGAGGCGGAGCAGGCGGCGGGCGGCGGCGGGCCGGGCCAGTCCGGCGCGGCGGCCGCGGCCGCGGCCGCCGCCTCCATGGCCGCCGTGCGGGCGCTGACGGCGCGGATCGACGCGGGACTCAAGGCGGTGACGCTCAACTACGGCACCTGGGAGGAGGCGCGCCGCATCGGCCGGGCGGCGGAGCTGTTCTCGCCCGGCGCCGTCGGCAGGGGTCCAGGTCTCCCCGGCGAGCCGCCGCTTGCCGAGCGCTTCCTCCTGCACCGGGCGTTCATCGAGGGTTACGCCGAGCTGTGCCGGCGCGATCCGCGGTTGACAGCCGCGGCGGCCGCGGCCATCGACCGCTACGACCGCATGCTGACCGCGCTGGGGCTGCGCGACGACCAGCTGGCGGCCAGCTACCCGGCGGCGCCGGCCGCCCTGTGGGTGGGCCGCACCGCGCTCCGCCTGCTCATCTACCTGCCGCTTGCCCTGGTGGGAATCGTGCTCAACTGGGTCCCCTACCGGGTGGTGGGAGAGATCGCGGCCCGTGCGGCCCGCACGGCGGATGTGCCGGCGTCCTTCAAGGTCTTCGGCGGCATGGTCCTGTTCCCGCTGGCCTGGCTGCTCGAGGCCGCGCTCGCCGCCTGGCTCGCACCGCCGCAGGCGCAGGCCCGCGCCCTGGCCGCGCTGCTGACTTTCATCGCCGGCCCCGCCACGGGCTGGGTGGCGCTGCGCTTCGACGACCGCCGCGGGCAGCTCTGGCGAGAGGCGCGCGCCTACCTGCTGTTGCGCTCGCGGCGGGCGATCGCCGCCGAGCTGCGCGCCCGCCGCGAAGCCGCAGCCAGAGAGGTCGCCGCGCTGGTTGACCTGTACCAGTCTTAGCCAACACCGCCGACCCAGCCTACGGGTCGGTCGGCGCCCCGCGCGCTCAACCGCTAGTAGTCGTAGTCGAGCTGTTCGAGCAGGCTTTGGCAGCGCTTGCCGAGGGCTGCGGGGTCGATGCGCCTGGCGGCGATCTCGTCCCGGATGCCGCGCACGACCTCGACGGCGCCGGCGTCGAGGGCTGCCTCGTCCTTGGGGTCCGCGGCGACCACCCGGTCGAGCAGCCGCAGCGTGGCGCGATCGCGGAACAGAGCCGGCCGTCCGCTCGCGCCGGCGAGGCGGCACGCCTCGGTCCAGCCGCCGAGCTCGACCAGCCGCTTCTCGGCCGCCAGCTCCTCGATCGCCTGCCTTTCCCGGGCCGCGGTGGCCGCGAGGAAAGACTGCGGCGTGGCGCCATGCCGCAGCTGGTTCTGCATGGCCTGGAGCGTGGAAATCAGGTCGCGAGGCGCGAAATCACTGTCTCCGAGCAAGGCGGTGAGGAGGCGCAGGCTGTCGTCTGCGCGCGTCGGATCGCCGCTGGCGAGCGCCAGGCGGAGGTCGAGAAAGCGGACCCCGAGCCGGAACGACTCCTTCTCGAACGGCAGGTCCTTGTTCTCCTTCGGGCCGCGCGTCACCCTGCCTTCCCAGGGAACCTTGGCGGTCGCGCCTGGGCCGCCGGCCAAGCTGGCGAGCCTCTCGGTCGACAGCTCACCGCCGCGCTGCCAGCGGAGCAGCAGCAACCCGGCGGCCACCGCGAGCGTCGCGGCCAGTGCGGCGGCCGTCCACCAGCCACGCGACCGGGGAGCCCGCGCCTCCCTGGGGCGCTCAAAAGGGCGCTGTGGCGCCGATGCCTTGAAGGGCGGCGTCTCGGCGGCCAGCGGTTCGGAGGCCGCTGGCTCGAAGGCCGGTGGCTGAGACTCCTCGTCCCAGCTCTCGTCCGGAAGGAGCAGCAAGGGCGCGGCGATCTCCCCGGGGCCGCCCTCCCGGCTGTCCGCGAGGAAGTTGGCGCCACCGACGAAGAGCTCGTAGCACCTCTCGCAGTTTGCCAGGTGTTCGGTCAGGCGCGCCCGCTCCTCGTCGCCGAGCGCGCCGTCGAGCAAGGCGGCGATGTCTTCGGACCCTGGGCAATGGGTGGCCGCCATCGTGGGTTTAGCTATGGTGTCGCCTCCGATCTCGCCTGGCGGCTCCACTTGCTGGGACGGACCCGCTGCGAGCTTTTCAGCTCGGGGGACATTTTCCCCTTTTGTGGCTCAGGTATCCACATGGCCCAGGAACTCCCCCACGTCCTCGGCTCTGACGCCGGCGCCCTCGAGCGCCTGGCGCAGGCTCCTCAGGATCTTGTCCCTCCTCTTGTAGAGCGCCTTCTGGTCGAGCTTCCAGATGCGCGCGATGTCGGCGATCGGGACCTCGCCGACCATCCTGGCGATCAAGCGGTCCTCGTCAGGCAACGCCGCGAGCGCGGCCTTCAGGGCTTTCAGGGCCATCTGCCGGCAGCGCTGCCGTTCCTTGCCCACCAGCAGATCGTCCGCGCTCTCGGCTGCTGCCGGTTCGGCTCGCCCCGCTCCCGCGGCGAGGCGACGAGCGCCGCCCGCGCCCGGCGCGAGGCGGCCATCGCTCTCGTGCGCGGCGTCCGTCCGGCGCGGCACGCGCGGCTGGGGCAGCCGGGCGGCGAGGGTGCTCAATTCGTCGTTGGTCGCGGTCACGCCGCGGGATCGCAGCGTCTGGCAGGCCTCGTCCAGGCTCGAGCGGTCGCACACCAGCAGCCGCTCGAGGTCCACGGCCAGCTGGCCCAGACGCCGAGCCTGCGCCGACGGCCGCCACTTGCCCCACATGCCGTCGACGTAGTCCAGCAGGGCCCTGTGGACGACGACTGCCAGGTAGGTCGTCATCTTGGCATCGTCGCGGCCCTGGTACTTGCGCAGCACCGCGCAGTCGTCGGCCCAGATCTTGAGCAGGACGTGCTGGGTGAAATCCTCGATCTCTTCGCGGCTGAAGCCGTAGCGACGGCAGAAATAGGCCGCGGCTTTCTGGATCGCCGGCTGCTGTTCGTGGAAGAGTTGCTGCACGGGGCCTTCCCCGGGCGCCTCGGGAGCGCCTCCAGGCGGCCGGCCTGGTGCCGGCAGCTCCCGGTTCGGATCGAGCACTGGCGGGATTGTAACGAATTTTCGAGTCTTGCGGCGATCCTTCCAGCGCCATGGCTTACGGCTCATCGAGGTGAAGGACGGCACG
>DATKFK010000693.1:0-3504 GCA_035544375.1 Thermoanaerobaculia bacterium | reverse complement strand
GCGGCCGCGGGCAGCAGCGTCTCGCCCGCGGCGCCGGCGATCCGCACCTCGCAGTAAGGCAGCGCCCGGCCGATCGAACCGCGGCGCCGCGAGCGCAGCTCGTTGCGCAGCACGGTGTTGGTCTCGGTCAGACCGTAGCCTTCGATGACCGGGACGTTGAAGCGCCGCTCGAATTCGTCAGCGACCTCGATCCGGGCGCCGCCGCCGTAGACGGCGCGCAGCGAGTGATCGCGGTCCGCGGCTTCGGCCGGCTGCCGGCAGAGCACCGCCAGCATCTCCCCCAGGTGGCGGACGAGGGTGATGCGATGGCGGCGCACCTGGGTCCAGAAGCGGCGGGCGCTGAAGCGCGGCACCACCGCGAGGGCCGCCCCGGCGGCGACGGCGCTGATCGCAAACGACTGCCCGGCGAGATGGAAGAGCGGCAGGCAGGCGAGGAACCGGTCCCCGGGCGTCACCTCCATCCACTGCCCGAACTCCTGCGCGGGCAGCAGGTAGCTCTGGTGCGAGAGGGCCGCGGACTTGGCGCGTTCGGTGGTGCCCGAAGTCCGCAGCAGGCAGGTCTCCGCCGCCGGGTCGGCCGCGAGGCGCGGGCTGTCGGGAACCGGCTGCAGCAGCGCGGCAAGCTCGGAGCCGGGGCCGGCGGCGATCCACAACCGGGGATCGATCGCGCCGTGGAGGGATGCGAGCCGCTGTGCATCGGCGATCAGTGCGCGGGCGCCGAGCTGGCGCAGGAGCGGCGCGATCTCCACGTCGGTCAGAGCGGGATTGACCGGCATCAGCACCGCTCCCAGCCGAGCGAGCGCGAACCAGATGTACAGGATCTCCGGGCAATTCGGAAGGATGACGGCGACCCGGTCTCCCGCCGTCACTCCGCGGCTGGAGAAGGCGCAGGTCAGGCCGTGGACGCGGAGCTGGAACTCGCGATAGCAGAGGGCGCCGGTCTCGTCGAGCAGCAGCGGACGGTCTCCCCAACGGCTGACGGCGGTTTCCAACAGGTCCGGCAGGGTCGACCCGGAATGCCTCTCCATATCTGTGTCATGTGCAAATTGGTGAACCTTCGTGACATCGCTTTAAATATTAATATTCATATACTAGATAGATCTATGCCGTATATTAAAAAATGTTCACCGAAATCGCTCGATACGGTGGCGGCGTGGATACTGGCCCCGGCGAAGCTGCCTTGTCCATGAGCGTCGCACGCTCCCTGGAATATTCGGAGTGTAGCTCCGATATTTCATGGTATGGTAGTGCTTCGAGATGATCCAGAGAACGGCGCGCCTGGCGCAGCTTCGCGGGCTCCTGGAGCAGTTCCCCGTGGTGGGCTTGATCGGTGCCCGCCAGGTGGGGAAGACGACCCTCGCCGGCGCCCTTGCCTCGGGATTCGCCGGCGAGGTGGCACGCTTCGACCTGGAGAGCCCGCGCGACCTGCACCGGCTGGACGATCCGCTGTTCGCCTTGGAAGGGTTGCGCGGCCTGGTCGTTCTCGACGAGATCCAACTGCGCCCCGAGATCTTCCCGGTGCTGCGGGTGCTGGCGGATCGTGGTGGAACGCCGGCACGATTCCTGGTCCTGGGAAGCGCCTCGCCCGAGCTGCTGCGGCAGAGCTCCGAGACCCTCGCCGGGCGGATCGCTTACCACGAGCTCGGCGGCCTGGACCTCGAGGAGGTCGGGCCGGATCGCTCGCATGACCTCTGGCTCCGCGGAGGCTTCCCGCTCTCCTATCTGGCCAGGACGGAGGCGGCGAGCAGCGGTTGGCGCGAGCAGTTCATCCGGACCTATCTCGAGCGCGATCTGTCTGCCCTGGGGATCCGGCTTCCCGCCACGACGATGCGGCGGTTCTGGACGATGCTCGCTCACTACCACGCCGAGACCTGGAACGGTTCGGAGCTCGCCCGCGCCTTCGGCGTCTCCGACAAGACCGTGCGCGGCTACCTCGACACGCTCTGCTCGACGTTCATGGCGAGGCGCCTCGAGCCCTGGCACGAGAACGTGGCGAAGCGCCAGGTGAAGTCGCCCAAGATTTACCTCGCGGACAGCGGCATGCTTCACACCTTGCTTGGGCTGCGGTCGCCGCAGGATCTGCTCGCGCACCCGAAGGTGGGCGCCTCGTGGGAAGGGTTCGCGATCTCGGAGGTCGTTGCGCACTTGGGCGCTCGTCCCGAGGAGTGCTTCTTCTGGAAGCTTCACAGCGGCGCCGAGCTGGACCTGCTGATCCGGCGTGGCAATGTCCGCCGCGGCTTCGAGATGAAGCTCACCAGCAGTCCGCGGGCGACCCCTTCCATGCGGTCCGCGCTGGCGGCCCTGAACCTCGCCGAGCTGGTCGTGATCCACGCCGGGGCGGAGTCTTACAAGCTTTCGCACGGTATCCGCGCTGTCGCGCTGGCGCGGTTGCGCGAGGACCTGCCGCCGCTCGAGTGAAGCGCCCCGCCGGCATCAGCATCGACGCCGCTCCGCTTCCTCTCCTGCGACCTATTTATTGTTCATCCTCTCGACGACTTCGGCATCTTGAAGGAATTCCGGCGGATGAGCCTGGATGTCACTTGGAAAATGTTCCCGAGCTTCGCCCCGGGAGCCACGAATCATTTCGCCGATCTCCCGTTCCTGGAGGTCATCCGGTTGGCACGATAAAATACTGACGCGATGACCGTCGCAATATTTGATCGTTCGACCTCGCGGCGCCGCTGTACGACATCGGATCTATCCGGCAAAAACGCCCCGCTTGACCAAATGCAATCTCGATACTGTGCGCTGAAGCATATTCGCCTTTTCATTATACATTATATCCTGCCATCCTTGTCGAGACAGCTGCGCAGCCGGCCGGCCAAATAGGGTGCCGGGGTTTTTCGCGGCGAAAAACCAGGCGCGACGGGCTTTTTCTCGGTGCTTCACCGCTTGTAATCCAACGCACTCTCGAATATGCTTCCTGTTAGTTCGTCTGCTTTGCCATCAGGTTCCGCAGTTCGGGCAGGCTCAGACAGACACGGCGCGGAGAGGCACATGGTATCCAAGGCCACTGGTGTCCAGGATGCGGGTTTGAAGCCGCGGTTTGGCCGGGCCGGGATGCCGCCGCCGGCACCCCGGCGAACGTCCAGGCCGGCCAGGCTTGCGGCGGAGGTTTTCGACGAGGAGCTGGGGCGCGTGGCCGCGGCGCTCGCGGAGGGAGTCGCCAACCGGGACCTTGCGGCCTTCTACCAGACGTTGCGAGCCACCCACCTGCCGGCGATCGTCGAGTTCTTCGTCAAGGACCCCAGGGGCCTATCGCGGGCCTGCTTCGACATCCTGCATCGCATCGGCAGCATCTCCCCGGCGGTCGCCCTGGCGCTGGAGAACCATTATTACGTCCTCGCCACCCTGGCGACTTTCCCGATCGACAACAATCCGACTCTCGAGGCCCGCCGCCAAGGGGTGCTGCAGAGGCTGATACAGGGCCGGCTGCTGGTCGCCAATACCAACTTTCGGATTCACACGGACAAAGTGGGAAGCCGCGGCGGCAAGGCGCGGCGC
>DATKFK010000692.1:0-7165 GCA_035544375.1 Thermoanaerobaculia bacterium | reverse complement strand
GCGGCGATGATGACGTCCGTCTCGGCGGCGAGGATCAGCGGGATCGCGGCTTCCTGGATGTCGCGCAGCTCGTTCCAGCCCTGGCTCCAAATCCAGCGCTGGATCTTTTGGTCGAGCTCGCGGAATGCGAGTGATTCTTGGCTACCTTCCATCAAGTGCCGAAAGCTAATACTAGATCTCGAACGACGCGATCTCGTTGTCCGCCAAGCCGCCAATGCCGGCCACGTTGAGGTCGGGATCGCGCTCGTTCTCGAGCGTCACGCCTGGAAGCAGGTCTTGCCACGATGCTTGCGGATTCTGGTCGAGCACGGCCAGCAGCTCGAGGAAGCCACGGATCGTATTGCGCGGCGTACGGAAGTATGCCTCTCCGACCTTGCGGTAGCAGTGGTCCAGGAAGGCGACGAGGGCCTCGTCGGGCATCCTCGAGCCAAGTGGTCCGCCCGCGCCGAAGATCCCTCGCAACTTCAACAGGAGTACGTATATCTCCTCCTGCGTGAGGTTCTGCAGTAGAAGCACCGGACCGCTCAGATCCTTGAATCCGCCGACCGCGAACTGGTTGGCGCCCAAGCGAGATCGCAACGCCTCGTAGCTGTACAAGCCCCGGCGCTCGTCCATGAGGAACTCGGGCGTGCCGCCCATCAAGAAGCCCAGGCCAACGCTGGCGCCCTGGAAAGAATCGTTGAGTATTCGCAGGATTTGCTCGTAGTTGCTCGCGCGGGCTCGCGTGTTGGCGAGCTTGTAGAGGTTCACCATCTCGTCGAGGCAGACAAGGAGGCCGCCGTACTCGGCGAGGCGCACGAAGCGCGCAAAGAGCTTCAGCTGGTCGTAGAAGTTGTCATCGTCAACAATCGTCCGTACGCCAAGAGCGCGGCGTGCGTCGGTCTTGGTCGTGAATTCCCCGCGCAGCCAGCGGATGGCGTCCGTCTTGAGCCGGTCGTCGCCGGTATTATGACCTCGCCAATAGGCGGCGATCACCTCCGCAAAGTCATAGCCACCGACCAGCTCCGCCAGGCTTCCCAACCGCTCGGAAAGGACGGAGTCGACGCTCTCGCCATGTGCCTTGGCTGCTGAGAGAGCACTGGACACGAACCGTTCGACGACGCTTGGAGCCGCACCGCCTTCGGGTCGCGAGCGAGTGGCGAGATTGGCCATGAGCTCGGAATAGAGCGATCGTGCCTCACCGGAGGTGCCGTGAAGGCGCCGGTCCGGGTTCAGGTCGGCGTGCGCGCAGACGAGCCCTCTCTCCATCGCGATGGCCCGCACGAGGAAAAGGAAGAAGGTCTTTCCGGAGCCGAATTCGCCGATCACGAAGCGTAGAGCGGAGCCGCCATCGCCGACCGTCTCAATGTCGCGCAGCAAGGCTTCGATCTCCAACTTACGGCCGACTTGAATGAATCGTTGGCCGCGTCTCGGCACGACTCCCGAGCGCAGCGACTGAAGGATGGCTTCGCGGTCACGCGGGCGTATCGTTTCAGGTGTTGGCTCATCCATGGCGCTTGTCCCCGATCAGATCGGTCCGAACTTCGACGGGATCATCACCCTCGAGGGCGGCTTCGCCGAAGGCGGCGAAGGCGGCTTCGTTGATCACCTCCAGAGCGCCGTCCGGGAGGAGGCCCAAGGCGCGCGTTAGTCGCTCGACCTGCTGCTTCTTCCAGGTGGCGCGCGACGACAGGAAGTGCAAGAGAGCGGAATGAGATGCATCCAGGCCGAGCAAGGAGTAGTCATCCTTTCGGGCGGCGAGCGCGATCGGGCCGGAGTCACCTGCCGTTTCGTTGAAGATTGAGGCCAGGAGGCCCTGCAATTGGTCCGTTTCCGTCAATGTCTCCCTGATTCTAGCATCATCGAGCGCGGGAGCACCGCGATGTGCTGCCTGAGGCGGTAGGGTGTAGCCTGCCGAAGCGCGCTCTCCCTCAATCACCGTGATCGGACCCGCGTCGACTTTGCCTGCGCAGAGCACCGCATGGAGATCGGAGTAGAGTTGTCGCGAGGGAAGGCCGAGCAGCCGGTAGATGTTGCTCAACTGTGGCAGGTCCGCGGATTCCACCTGGCCGTACGCGGTGGCCAAATGGATCAAGGCGCCGGCGAGGTCGGCCTTTTCCCTTTCGCCCAACCCTTGTATCCGTCTCTTTGCTTCGATCAGACTGGGAGGGCTTGAGACCAGGCGCAGACGCCTGGCCTCGAGCCTGGCCAGCTGGGCGGAGGTGAGCGCCCATCGTTCGGCCAAGCAGCTCCCTAGCTGGCGCCCGCAGCGGACGGTGAGCGGCGTCGTGCCATCATGCACCGTCGCTGCGAGAAGCAAGAGGGCCTCCGCCTGGCTTGGCGTCTCATTGACTGCAGCATCTGCGGCTTGCGGCGAGCGGAAGAAGGCGAGGTGCCTCACCTTAGCTGGCGAAAACGATGTAACCCGCGCGTCGGGCTCGACGCCGTAGCCCCGGGTGGCGAGGAATGATGCGAGAACCTCGGCGTCGGCGCGCCTAAAGCGGCCTGCCGTCCTGGCAGGCCAGTGATCCGCAAGCTCCGCGAGGCCGACGACGCCGCGTGCGGGTCCGTCGATCATGGTGTCGATCCAGTTCATGAAGGATCGAACCAATGGGCTTTCGTGGCTGGCCATGAGATCAGCCGGGAGGAGCGCCAGAGCCGCAGGACTCTCCGTGTCGCCAGTGCGGCCGATCCACCGGCTGTAGGGCGCCAATTCATCCAGGACGCGGTTGCCCAACTCGCACAGCCGCGTGGGTGGCGCGGTCAGATCGATGTCCGGAAGATCGGGCAGGGGAAGCCGGATGGGGCCCTCGAAGGAGGGGCTCGCCGCACTATAGTGGGCGGTGAGACGCGTCCTGCGTTGCCGCAGTTTGATCCCGCCCCCGCTGCCGAAGGCGTCTCGATATCGCAGGAGAAAGAGCCGCGCAAAGTCATCCGAGCAGCGCTGGGCGGCCCTGCGATGATTGACTTCTGGCAGGCTCGTTAGCCACGCCAGCGCCCATTCCGCGGCAACCGGCGCGCCGCTGGCGGCGAAGGCCCCGAGCCCAATCTTCAAGTCCAGCCAGCCGGCTCCCGCCGACGGCTCGGGCGGTGGAGCGAGCGTCTCCGGATCGACGCCCTCGTGGAGGAGCTTGGCGGCGCGCAAAAAGCTCATGGCGTAGCCGCGGAACGAGCGGTTGCCACCGTAGAGGCGAAGGAGGCGGCGGAGTTCGTCCAGGAGGGATGCGGTTTCCTGTTTCGCCAGCGGCGATTGGAACGCGTCGACCAGCACGCGCCGTTCGAGTCCATAGAAGAAGAGGAACACGTAGCCGATGCCCGCCGTGGGATCACTGCGCCCGCCCGCCAGCCAGGTGAGGTAGGCCGCACGGCAAGAGGCTGGAATGTTTGAATAGGATGGCCAGTAAGTCATCAGCTGGCCAAAGTGGTCCGGCCTTTCACATGCGACGGGCAGGGAGGGATCGATGAGCGCCGGCTCGATGGGTGCGCGCCAGCGGCTGAGTCCAGCAAGGCCGGAGCCAACGTAGAGCATCCCCTCGCGGAGCTGGAGGCCGCCGACCTGGCCTGACCATTCGCGGGGTTGCCAGAAGTTCCCGGCGTCGGTTCGCAGGCCTACTGCTCGCGCGGCAGGTGAGTAGGTGGCACGCGGTACGGGCGCCGGCTGGGGCTGGAAGGATATCTCGATCCGGCCTGCCGCCCCGGCAACCGCGACCATGCTCGCCGGCGGCGGCGCGGGTCGATGCTCCGCCGGCAGCGGTGCAGCGAGCGTTGGCGCTTGGAGCGGCCTACCCGGTGGGCGAGTCCCGACCGTGCCGGCGAAGAGTCCCTCACGCAGCCTTGCGATCGCTCTCTCGGCCCAGCGCAAGGCCTCGGGGGCGATCTTCACCGGAGCACCATGGCCGTGGAATAGGTGCGACCTGGGGTTACGTCGCAAGCTCGACGAGCCTGCAGAGTGCGTTGGCAAGCTGCATTTGGCGGGGCGTGCGGCAGCGAACCAGATGTAGCGCGGGGCTGGCGACCACGACTGCGAGGCAGCGCGCCCGCGACGTCGCCACGTTCAGTCGGTGCAGGTTGTAGAGGAACTCCATGCCGCGCGGAGCCTCCTCTGCCGAGCTCGTGGCCATCGTATAAATGGCGATAGGCGCCTGCTGACCCTGAAATTTATCCACGGTGCCAACGCGCACGCCGGGCAGAGCTTCCGCCATCGTCTGGACCTGAGCGTTGTAGGGCGTGATGACGAGCACGTCGTCAAGGCCGATCGGATGGACTCTAAGCTCGTCGTCGGTCCAGCGTCCCTCGGCCCCGAGGAGCGCAAGGACGCGGCGCTTCACCTCTTCGGCCTCCTCGCTGGAGTCGCGGGCGTTGCCAGAGTGGACGACGGGCAGATAGCGGATTCCTGAGCCGTGCAGCGGCCCCGAACCGACAACGACCTGCCGTTCGCGGCCTGGCTCCGGCGCCAGACGCCCGTCGTAGAAAACCTCGGAGGTAAAGGCGCAGATGTCCGGATGCAGCCGCCAGGTTCGCTCGAGAAAGAGGCCCAGATCCTGTCGTATCGTGGCGTCCCCGTTGAGGAGGTGAGCCAGGGCCGACCGCTCGGCGCCCGGGGGGTGGCTGCCGCGGACGGGTTGATCGAGTTGCTGAGGATCGCCCAGGAGCACAAGGTTCGAGGCGCACGGCGAGGCGGCAACGACATTGGCCAGGGACATCTGGCCGGCCTCATCCACGAAGAGGGCGTCAACCTGCCCGGCCAACTCCTCCCTGGCCCACAGCCATACGGTGCCGCCGACCACGTCGACCTGGCGACTGCGGAGGCCTGCCAGGACGGCGTCATTGTCTGCGTAGAGCTCCGCGGTCCGGCTGGTGCAAGGCTCTCTCCCTTCGGGCTTCTGGCCGATGCGGACCTGAACGCGGCGCTTGCTTGCCGCCGCTGCCACGCCATCGAGCATGTTGCCGATCACGCGATGGCTGTTGGCGGTAACGGCGACGCGCTTGCCTGCCCGAACGAGGTCGACGATCATCTCGGCGCCTTTGGTGGTCTTCCCGGAGCCGGGCGGCCCCTGAATTGCCAGGCAGGAGCCATCGAGACAAGAGACGAGGCGTCGAGCGGCCAGTTCCGCAGGTTCGGCGCCGGCCAGCGATTCGCCTTCTGCCTGGCCAACTCGCGGCGGCCGGCGCAGGAGAAGCTCTCGCGCCGCCCGGTAAAGGCCAGGTCCTTCAATGCCGTGCTCCACCACCCACTCGCCGATCCGCAGGAGGCTGTCGCGCTGCTCGGAGGTCTGAATCACCATCTCCGGTACCACGGAAGTCGGATGCGGTGCGGTGTTCGTTCGGCTGCGCTTCAAATCGAGAGTGCCGGCCGCGTTGTCCACGTCCACGACGGTGCCGGGAGACTTCTTCGTCGCCGGATCTTTCACCGGTCTTCCCGGTCTCACCTCGTGGTCTTGCGGTGGAAAGCGGTACCGGTGCACCAACGATCTGGGGGTCTCGGCTTCGACGCCTATATATTCAAGGCCTCCGATCGGCTCGGGTTCCTCGATCCGCTCGTCGTCGGTGAGGTCGTCAAGGAGCAGGAACCACCGCCACCAGGCAGCCTTGTCCTCGCGTCGATGCCAGGAGAGAAGCTGGGCGAGCAACCACCGCGCCCGCCACTTGTCGGTCTGGCCGCCTTCGCCCACCGGCTCGCTGATCAACCTCTGCTCTGCTGCGGCGACGCGCGCTAGGTGTTCCGAGAGCGTGTCGCTCGGCCTGGGATCCTCAATCTTGGGCCGCGGCGCCGGACCACCGATAATCCCTTCCAGCTCGTGGCGGCGGTCCTCGAGCCAATCTCGCAGCATGCGGTTCGAGGTGCAGTCGTCTCGGTTATAGGCCTCGATGCTGTCGAAGATCCGCGAATCGCCGCCCACGGCGCCACCACTGTCCAGTAAGGCGGTGAAGGCGACGATGCTGGAGCCCGCGTCGCGCAGCTCGACCAGGCGCTCAAAGCCGTACAGGGGTTCGAGCTGCTTGATCGAGTATCCCTCGACTGAGGCTCGCAGCGATTGGCGGACGGCACGAAAGAGGTCGACGAAGACGCCTCCCCGCAGGAGGCGATCGACCTCCTCCTCGCGAGTTGCATGGCGCCCCATGAGCCGGCCCATCGCCGAGGGCTCATAGGGTGCGAAGTGATAGATGTGCAGCTGCGGGTCGCGTGACCATCGACTCATGAAGAAGTCAACTACCTGTTCGAAGGCGCGCTTTTCGCCGGTTCTGGTGAAGGTGCCCATGTCGTCCGTCGACCAGAAGCGATGATAGGTCGGCATGCCGTCGGCCGCGAGCAGTCCGGGCTCCACGATGCCGAACAGGTAGTCGAAGCCGTCGTCGAGGGAGTAGGGATCGCCCTCCATGTCGAAGAACAGATCGCCGCTGGACGGCGGCGGAATCGACAGCAGACCCAGGTTTTCTTGCAGTTCGCCCTCACGTGTTCGGCGCGGCGCCAAGAGTTCGTAGATCGCGTGGCCGGCCGCCTCCCCCTCGATCTGGATGCGCGCCTGCTCGCGCACGCGGACTAGAGCGGGAACCTGTCTGCGGTCGATCGTCCAAGGTACTGGTGAGGGGAGGGCTGCCACGCTTCTCCTCGTGGCGAAGCCGTGCTCCCGTAGGTCGCGCCGCTGTCTGCCAGTGATCCCGGCGATGAGCGAAGCGTCGTCCACGCGGCGGCGCTCCTTGCGGCAGTCGACGCTCCAGCGGCACACCTCGCAGTGCTCCACTGGCTCGGGCCGGGTGGCTGGCGGGAATGCCAACTCGCCGCTAGCGGTGAACTCCTCGTATCGGCGCTTTACCAACCGGTAATAGGCTTCGTAGTCGGCCACCCGGTGCGACTCGACCCGCCGCGCGCTGCCGCCTAGCACGACGTGCATCCGCTCGGGCCGACGCCCCTGGATCGTGGCGAGGAGATCCGAATAGAGGCAGAGCTGGAGTAGGGCTCCGGCAGTCACACGTCGAGCCAGCTTGGTGTCGAAGACCTCGTAGCTCCAAGCACCCAGATCACTCGGGGCACTCGTTCGGATCAGGAAATCCGCGTGACCCCGCCACCGCTCGTCGAAGAGCGTCGCTTGATAGACCACGTCGTCGCCTCGCCTTAGGGAGGCGACGACTTCGTCCGCCGCAGCCCGCAGAGCGGCCCCGTCCCTTACCAAAGATCCATCCCTTT
>DATKFK010000691.1:0-5695 GCA_035544375.1 Thermoanaerobaculia bacterium | reverse complement strand
CGGCGCGGCCGCTCAGCGGGTCGATGGCGCAGGTGTCGGTCTCGGTGTCGAAGGGGCCCCAGGTGGTCAGCAACCTCCCGCTCGCCAGGTCCCACACGCGCAGCGTCATGTCGTCGCCCGCGGAGTAGATGCGGCCGTCGTGGTAGGCGAGCGACAGCACGTCTTTCTCGTGCCCTTCCAAGACCAGCCGCACGGCGCCGGTATCGAGGTCCCAGACCAGGATGCGGCGGTCGCGGGAGGCGGAGACCCCGGTCGACTCGCCGGCGAAGACGAAGTCCTCCACGTCGTCGCTGTGCCCCTTGAGCGTGCGCTCCAGGCGTCGGCCGGCCGGGTCCCACAGCCCGATGGTGTAATCGGAGGAGCACGAGGCGACCCGCCGGCCCGCCGGGTCGGCCACCACCCGGTTGACGAGGTGCTGGTGATAGCCGAGGAGGTCCACGGCGTGCGTGCGCAGGTCGAAGATCCCGACCGCGCCGTCGTAGCCGGACGTGACGGTCAGGTTGGAGCCCGCCAGCTGGGCGACTCCGGTCACCGGTCCGCGGTGCCGGAGGAAGCGATGGACCGGGCTCGCGGTATCGACACTCATCTGTAACTCCTCCTTTAAGCGTCGAAAGGTCGTCCTATTGGAGTGCTTGCGAGGTTCTAGATATCATAGTGACCACGCATGTTGATAGCCGAAGATGGGCCGCCCGCAAGCGGCGACTACGAGGATGTGATCGCCGCTCTCTACCGGCTCGTCTGGGTCGAGAAAATGCCTGTCCACCTGTACCAGGTGGACAGGACCGCCGCCGCTCCCGCGGACGCGTTGCTCCGCGCGCTCGGCAGCCCTCACCGCCGCTTCACGGCCGTTCACGTTGCCGGCACCAAGGGCAAGGGCTCGGTGTCGGCGATGTGCGCCGCCGGGCTGCGCGCCGCCGGGCTGCGGGTCGGGTTCTACACCTCTCCCCACCTGCAGGACTTCCGCGAACGCATCCGGGTGCTGACTCCTGACGACGGCGACGGGCGCATCGGCGAGGCGGCCTTCGCGGCGCTGTACCGCGAGATCGAGCCGCTGATCGCCGCCACCCCGGGGCTCACCTGGTTCGAGATCCCGACGGCCCTTGCCTTCCTCCATTTCGCCCGCCAGGCCGTGGACGTTGCGGTCGTCGAAGCGGGGGTTGGCGGCCGCCTGGACGCCACCAACGTCGTCTCCCCGCTGGTGTCGGTCATCACCACCCTGGGGCTCGATCACGTCGACGTCCTGGGCTCCACCCTGGAGGAGATCGCCGGCGAGAAGGGCGGCATCCTCAAGCCTGGCGTGCCGGCCGTCACCGCGCCGCAGCCGGCGGCGGCGCTGGCGCGCCTCGAGGCCATCGCCGCGCGGCAGGGTTGCCCCCTCACGGTCGTCGGGCGCGACTGGCGGGCGGGCGGCGGCAGCCGGCGCCTGCGCGTGGAGCGGTCGCCCGATCCGGCGTTCGTGCCCGCGGGCGCCGAGCTGCCGCTGGCGCTGCGCGGCGAGCACCAGCTGGTCAACGCCACCGTGGCGCTGGCGGCGCTCGGTGCGGCACGGCGGCGCTTCCCCGGGGTCACCGGCGCGGCGGCCGCCCGGGGACTCGCCACGGTGGAGTGGAAGGGGCGCCTCCAGACCCTGCTGGCCGGCCCCGGCAGGCCGACGCTGGTGGTGGACTGCGCGCACTGCGGCACCTCGGCCGAGATGCTGGCGGCCGAGCTGCGGCGCGAGTGGAGCTTCGCGCGGCTGCACCTCATCTTCAGCGTGCCCGCCGACAAGGAGCTGGCGCGGATGATGCGCGCTCTCTTCCCGCTCGCCGACACCATCGTCCTCACCGCCAACCGCCATCCGCGCGCGGCGACGGCGGCGGAGCTGCTCGCCCTCGCCCGCGAGCTCGGCTTCGACGGCGTCGCGGCCGCCGGCGTGCCGGACGCCCTGGACCGGGCGCTGGCGATCGCGGCTCCCGGGGACCTCGTCTGCGCCACGGGCGACACGTCGGTGGTCGGCGAGGTCCTCGATGCCTGGGAGCTGGTGGGACCGGCGTATACCGCGGCCTCGCCGCCGCGCGCTCCGCGCACGCCGAGCCTGCCGTCGCAGCCGGAAACCGGCGGCGGCGGATGAGCGCGCTCCCGCATCCGCGCTTCGGCCTCTTCGACCATGTCGATCGCTTCGCGGCGCCCCTCGCGCAGATCTTCGAGGAGCGGCTGCGCCTGCTCGCCGAGGCCGACCGCCTGGGGTATTACTGCTATCACCTGGCAGAGCACCATGCGACGCCCTTGGGGCTCGCGCCTTCGCCGGGCCTCCTGCTCGCCGCGGCCAGCCAGCGCACCCGCCGCATCCGCCTCTGCCCGCTCGTCTACCCCCTGCCGCTCTATAACCCGCTGCGCCTGGTCGAGGAGATCGGCATGCTCGACCAGCTCACGGGCGGGCGGCTGGAAGTCGGGGTGGGACGGGGAGGCTCGCCGTACGAGCTTGCCTATTGCGGCGTCGACCCGGAGCGCGCGCAGGCCATGTTCGAGGAAGCCGTGAGCGTGCTGCGCTGCGGCCTCGCCCGGGGGCGGGTGAGCGCCGCCGGCGAGTTCTACACCTTCCGCGACGTGCCGATCGAGGTGCGGACGCGGCAGGACCCCTTTCCCCCGTTCTGGTACGGGGCCTCCAGCCGCAAGAGCCTGCAATGGGTGGCGAGCGAGGGATGGAACGTCGTCGCGGGAGGGCCGCTGGCCGAGCTGCGCCGCGCCACCGACGTCTACCGCGAAGCCCTGGCGGACGCCCCCGCGCCTGCCCCGGCGCACCCGGCCGCGGACGGCCCGCGGATCGGTGCGGTACGCCGGCTGGTGGTCGCCGAAAGCGATGCCGAGGCGGTGCGCATCGCCGCGCCGGCCTACGCCCTGTGGTACGACAACCTCACCAAGCTGTGGCGGGACTTCGGCGCGCCGCCGGAGCGGTTCTGCCCCGATCTCGAATCCGCCATGGAGCAGGGGGTGGCCCTGGTCGGCTCGCCCGCCACGGTGACCGCGGAAGTCGCCCGCTACTTCTCCGAGAGCGGCTGCAACTACCTGCTGGGCGCCGTCGATTTCGGCAACCTTGGCATCGACGCCGCCCTGCGCACGCTCGAGCTGTTCGCCGCCTTTGTGATGCCATCTTTTCCGCCCGACCCCATCAGGAGACCGACGTCATGAAGCTCGTCACGTGGCCAGGCCCGGTGCCGGCCGTCATGCTCCGCATCGTCAGGCCGACGACCCAGTGGGCTCGCGTCCGCGCCTTCTACCAGGAGGGCGTGGGGCTGGTGGAGCTCGACTGGTTCAAGGATCACCAGGGCTACGAGGGGGTGATGCTCGGCCTCCCCGGAATGGAGCATCACCTGGAGATCGTGCGCCTGGACGGGGGCGAGCCCAACCCCTGTCCCAACAAGGACAACCTGCTGGTCTTCTACTTCCGCGATCTCGAGGCCATCGCGAGCATCGCTTCGCGGTTGACCGCCATGGGCTATCCGCCGCAACCGGCCCTCAATCCGTACTGGAACGAGCACGGCGCCCCGTGCTTCTACGACCCCGACGGTTGGGGCGTGGTCCTCTGTCCCTACGACGTGTATGACGACGATAAGCCGCGCGACGAGAAGGCCGGCAAAGAAAAGGTCAACAGAGAGAAGGCCGGCGACGCCAGGGGCGGCAGCGCCGCCGGCAATGCCATAGGCGGCAGCGCCGCCGGCAATGCCATGGACGCCGGCGAGGCCACCCGCGCCGTGCACGCCGGCGAGAGCTCCCGCAGCCCGTCCTTCCCCATCTTCCAGGCCGCGTCCGTCGACGGCCGCTACATCCGGGCGAGCAACCCCACCGTCGAAGCGCTGGAGGAGAAGATCCGCCTACTCGAGGGCGGCGGTGGAGAAGCGATGACGATCGCCACGGCCAGCGGCATGGCGGCGGTCAGCCAGACGCTCCTCGGGCTGCTGCGCGCCGGCGACCGCATGATCGTGCACGACCGGGTGTTCGTCGGGGTCCAGACCCTGCTCGACGACTTCGTCTCGGAGCTCGGTATCGAGGTGGCGCGGGTCGATCTGACGCGCCCCGAGGAGCTCGCTGCCGCCCTGTCGCGGCCCGCCCGCCTGGTCTACTTCGAGACCGTGGTCAACCCGACGCTCGAGGTGCTGCCGGCGCCGGAGATCATCGCCGCCGCCCACGCCCACGGCGCCTGGGCGATCGTCGACAACACCGCGTTGACGCCCTGCCTCTTCCGCCCGCTCGAGCACGGCGCCGACGCCGTCGTGCACAGCGCCACCAAGTACCTCTCCGGCCACGGCGACGCGCTGGGAGGCGCCGTCACCTGCGCCAGCCGGGCCCTCGGCGAGAAGGTCCACAAGGCCCGCCGCATCCTCGGCGGCCACCTCTCGCCGCACAGCGCCTTCCTCATCATGCGGGGCTTGAAGACCCTGCCCATGCGCATCGACCGGCATTGCCGCAACGCCGGGGAGGTGGCGGAGTTCCTGGCCCGGCATCCGGCCGTGCGGCAGGTGTGGTATCCGGGGTTGCCGGCCACGGCGGAGAACCAGGTGGCGTCGGCTTTCCTCTCGCGCTTCGGCGGGCTGATCAGCTTCGAGCCCCAGGAACCCTTCTCCTGGGACCGCTTCACCGGCGGCCTGCGGCTGTGCCGGCCGTGGATGAGCTTCGGCGACCCCGGCAGCCTGGTGCAGTACCACCAGCGCCGGGTCCGGCTCTCGGTCGGCATCGAGGACGCGGGCGACATCGAGCGCGACCTCGGCCAGGCTCTCGCCGGCGCTGGCGCCGGCGCCCCGGTCGTCCCTGGCGGCAAGAACGCAGCCCCTTGCAGCCCCGGCACCGCTGGCGCCGTTGGCGCCAACAGCGCCAATTGATGACCGGCATGACCGCGGACGCTCTCGCCTTGGGCGTGCTCGACAGCTCGTCCCGCATTCCCGACCCCGAGGTGGCGCGGCTCTGCCGCAACCTCACGCTCTCGTGGTCGCGCCGGGACTTCCGCGGTCCGCTCTTCGAGGGCGGCGACGTCGCCAGGCTCTTCGACGACGCTCTCGCCGCCGGCTGCCGCTACCTCTTCCTGCAAACCTACGGGCACGTCATCGCCCGCGCGCCGGGGCCCAAGGGGGCCGGGGCGACGGCATTCCTCGATCGTCTGCTGGCACAGGCGCGGGAGGCGGGGGACGACGGCGTGCTCGCCTTCGGGGAGAGCATTGACTCGAGCGGCGCCGACGCCGCGCCAGGCCACGCCAGCGCCGCGCCGAACGGCGCCAACGCCGCGGCGGGCGGCGGCGGCGCGGCGGCCGACCGCAGCCTGCTGGTCGATCTCGACGGCTGGGCCCGCCGGGGCCGGCCCCGGGTCGAATGGGACAAGGCGGCGGGCGTCCTGCGCTTCGGCCGCGGTACCGGCGATGCGCCCGATGCCTTCAGGCAGGCCGAACGAAACGCCGTCGCGCCCTTCTCCGCCGCGGTCCGCGAGTGCGCCGTGGACCTCCATCCCGAAGACGCCGGCCACGGGGCGGCGCTCCTCGAGCTGGCGCATGGCGGTCTGCAGGAGGTCGAAGCGGTGCTGGCGCGCCATGCCCTCGACGAGACGGCGCAGGCGTTCCTGCGGCGGCTGGCCACCCTGGTCGTGCGCAGCCCGGAAGGCATCTTCCCGTGGAACTTCGAGGGCTACGAGGACGTGGTCGCGCCGGGACTTCCGCGGTCCGCTCTTCGA
>DATKFK010000690.1:0-3489 GCA_035544375.1 Thermoanaerobaculia bacterium | reverse complement strand
CCGCCCCTGGGCAACCTGTTCACCGCGGCGCTGGGCTCCGGCGCGCGCTGGAACGGGCGGCCGATGGCGGTCTCGGGCCATCCCGGCCTCAAGGAGTCGTTCCTGGCCACCGGCTATCCGTTCCGCGCCCACGCCACGCTCGACGCCTATCTCGCCGTCTTCCGCGAGGTCTTCCTCGCCGCCAAGGCGATCCGCCGGTGCGGGGCGGCGGCGCTCGACCTCGCCTACACCGCGGCCGGCGTCTACGACGGCTTCTTCGAGTTCAGGCTGTCGCCGTGGGACATCGGCGCCGGCGTCCTGCTGGTGCGAGAGGCCGGCGGGGCGATCACCGATCTGGACGGCGGCGAGAGGTTCTTCGCCGGCGGCAACGTGGTGGCCGGCAGCCCGGCGGTGCAGCGCGAGCTGCAGGCGGTGGTGGCGCGCCACGCCGGCGAGGCGGACCTGGACCGCGTGAGCCCGGTGCACGGAACCTCATGAGGTGGCCGCGTCCGGAAGGCGCGGCTCCTGCAAGCATCGAGGTGCAGCTGCACCCGGCAGGCAGCCGCGGGCGGGTGCGCTATCTCCGCCTGACCCGCGCCCACCTCACCTTCTGGTCGGTCCTGGGGCTGCTGTTCCTCTTCCTGGTGGCTGCCGCCGTGGGCCTGGCGCCGGGGGTGATCGCCGGCTGGTTCGGCGGCGAGGAGTACCGCAGCCTGGCGGGCGAGCGGGCGCGCCAGGGAGAGCGGATGCTGGCGCTGGTCGGACGCCTCGAGCGGCTGCGGGCCGGCAGCGAGGACCTGTCCATGCGAGTGCGCATGGCCGCGGCAGCCTACGAGATCCCGCCGGCGGCGGCCGCCGCGACGTCTGCCGCCGATGCTGCCGTTGCCGCCGTTGCCGATGCCGCCGCCGCCGGCGGGGACGCGCGGCAGGGAGCGGCGCCGGCGCCGGAGTCGATCTATGACGGCGCCATGCGGCAGGGCGACCGCCTGATGGCGCGCATCGCCGGCCAGCTGGACGTGGTGCAAACCGGGCTCGAGGCGGTGCGCGCCTTCGAAGCGGGCCATCCCGACGAGGTGCGCGACACGCCCGCCGCCTGCCCGCTGCGCGGCGACCGCTACGTGCTCAGCAACCCCTTCGGGCGCGAGCGCGGCGCCTTCACCCCCGCGATCGGCTTTCACGCCGGCATCGACCTGGCGGCGCCGCGCGGCACGGCGATCCTCGCCCCGGCGGCCGGCACGGTGGTGTTCGCGGGGGTCTACCCGCTGGCGAAGAGCCCGGCGTGGTGGCGCCTGGGCAACCTGGTGGCGGTGACGCACGGCGACCGGTACCTGACGCTGTACGGACACTGCGGCGAGATCAAGGTGAAGGCGGGCCAGGCGGTGCGGCGGGGCGAGGTGCTGGGGAGCGTCGGCAGCACGGGGTGGAGCCTCAATCCTCACCTGCACTACGAGGTGCGGAGAAGATCGCGAGGCGGCGGCGCGCTGGCGCCGGTCAACCCGCTGATCTACATCCTGGACCGCAGGTGGCCCGACGAGGAGCGCCTGCTGGCCAAGGGGCTGGAGCCGCCGAGAGGGTACGAGCCGCTGCCCCCGGGGCTGGACAGAGCGGTGGGGCGCGTCAGAGACCCGTGACCCTGACCACCTCCTCGAAGGTGGTCACTCCCTCGGCCAGCTTGCGGAGGGCGGACTGGCGAAGGGTCCTCATGCCGTTCTTGACCGCCTCGCGCTTGATCTCGGGGGCGTCGGCGCCGCGCAGGACCAGCGACTTGATGGCGTCGTCGATGGGCAGGATCTCGAAGATGCCGGTACGGCCCATGTAGCCGGTGCCGCGGCATTCGAAGCAGCCGCCTCCCTCCTTGACCTTGATGCGCTTGCCGACCGGCACCGAGAGGCGCAGGGTCGCCGCCTCGTCGGCGGTCAGGTAGCGCTCGGCGATGCAGCTCTGGCAGATGCGGCGCAGCAGGCGCTGCGCCATGGTGCCGACGAGCGTCGAGCCGATGAGGAAGCGCTCCACCCCCAGGTCGACCAGGCGGGAGATCGAGGAGGCGGCGTCGTTGGTGTGCAGGGTCGAGAACACCAGGTGGCCGGTGAGCGCCGCCTGGGTGGCGTACTGGGCGGTCTCGGGATCGCGGATCTCGCCCACCATGATGACGTCGGGATCCTGCCGCAGGATGTGGCGCAGGGCGGCCGCGAAGGTGATGCCGACCTTGAGCTGCACCGCCGTCTGGTTGAGCTCCTCGTAGACCATCTCGATGGGGTCCTCGATGGTGGTCACGTTGATCTCGCGGGTGGCGATGGTCTTGAGCGTCGAGTAGAGAGTGGTGGTCTTGCCGGAGCCCGTCGGGCCGGTCACCAGGATGATGCCGTGGGGCCGGCTGATGAAGTCGTTGAACAGCTGCATCTCGTCCGGGTAGAAGCCGAGCCCGGTCAGGTCCTGCAGCAACAGCTCCGGATCGAAGATGCGCATCACCACTTTCTCGCCGAAGGCGATGGGCAGCGTCGAGACGCGCAGCTCGACGTCGCGGCCGTTGCGCGTGGCCTTGATGCGGCCGTCCTGCGGGCGCCGCTTCTCGGCGATGTCGAGGCGCGACATGGTCTTGATCCGCGACACCACGGCGGCGTGCACGATCTTGGGCATCTTCTGGATGTCGTGCAGGACGCCGTCGATGCGGAACCGGATCAGGCTCTCCTCGCGCTTGGGCTCGATGTGGATGTCGCTCGCCCGGCTGTCGAAGGCGTGCTGCATCATGAACTCGACGGCGTTGACCACGTGCTGGTCCGAAGACTCGATCTCGGCCTCGCTCTTCATCCGCACCAGCTGCTCGAGGTTGCCGAGATCGATGCCGCTCGCGAGGTCGCGCTCGGCGCGCTTGACGGAGTGGCGGAGGCCGTAGAACTCGGTGATCGCCTTCAGGATGTCGGGCTCGGAGGCGACCACCAGCTCGATGTCGCGGCCGGCGATGCGGCGGAAGGAGTCGACGCCTTCGAGGTCGTAGGGGTTGGCGCAGGCGACGCGCAGGCGGCCGTTGGTCATCTGCAGCGGGATCATGCGGTGGCGGCGCGCGAACGGCCGCGACATCTTCGACTCCATCAGCTCGGCGTTGAGGCTGAGGCTGTCGATGCGCTGGTGGATCAGCCCGGCATCGGCGGCGATGGCCTGGGCGATCTCCTGCTCGCCGATGCTCACCCCCGAGTCCTTCGAGTTGGGCAGGTGCAGCCGCATCACCAGGTCGTAGGCGAGGGCCTTCTGCTCGTAGGCAGAGCTCGAGCGCAGGCGGTGGGGCACCAGCTTCGCCTCCTGGCGGATGGTGTCGCCCTGCTCGCGGGTGACGAAGCCCTGGCGGACGAGGATGTCGGCCACCAGCTCGGGGGTGAGGATCATGGATTTGGGCCTCCTGCTGCCATCGGCTCGGCACAGTGTAGCGGAAGCCGCTCCCGGGTGAGGGGGAGCGGCGGCGGCGGCGGCCGTAACGCCGCGGCGCGGCGCCGCGCCTGATGAGCAGACTCTCAG
>DATKFK010000689.1:0-4270 GCA_035544375.1 Thermoanaerobaculia bacterium | reverse complement strand
AGGGCGCCGCTGCCGCCTGGTCCGCGCGAGCGCTCGATCCCGCGCCGATGTCCGCCCGGCTCAGCGCGTTCGAGGCTGCCGCGAGCCCGGTCGCCGCCCTCGGCCTGGCGCTCTTCTGCAACCTGTTCCTGGCCCTGCCGCCGCTCATCTACCTTGGGGTCCCACCCCCCTGGCTCACCGGCACTCTCCTCGCCGCCGCCGCGCTCCTGTGGGCGGGAACCGCCGCGGCCTCGGCGTGGGTGGCGCAGCGCCTGCGCCGCGACGGCCTGATCGCGGGCGAGGGAGCGCTCCTGGCCATCTTCCTGTCGCTGCCGAGCGCCGTGCGCGCCGCGCTCCACCTCGGCCATGACCTCCTGCACGGCTTCGACTTCCTCGCCGCCGCGGCGGTCCTGCTGCCGCGCCAGGCCTTTCTCCCGCTGCTGCGCGCCGAGCTGCATGGCGCCGCGTGCGCAGCGTCAGGGGGCGAAGGCGACAGCGCCGCCTGGAAGCGCCTGTGGGCCGAGCGCCGCCGCCGGCTGGACGGCCTCTTGGGTCACCTGGAGCTCGCAGCCGACCAGGTCCTTGCCCCGCCGCCGCGCCGCACCGCGGCCGCATCCGGATACTGTCCCTTCTGCGACTCGGAGCTCCTGCCCGGACCCGCGCTCTGCGCCAGGTGCGGCACGCCGCTGCTGAAGTACCCCGGCTGACCCGCCAAGGTATCGGCCAGCAAGACCTGGACGCGTCCGGCTATTTCGAGATCCGCGGCGCCGAGGCGTTCAGCCGATCGATTCACCGGGTTGCCCGCGGCAGCTCAGCCGGCGCGCCGCGGTCCCTCGGTGCGGTCAATTCGCCCAGTGGATCGGGACGTCGTACTTCGCGAGCCTGCGGTCGGCGGTGAGCAGCGTCAGCCCTTCGATCCGGGCCTGGGCGATCAGCAGGCGATCGAAAGGATCGAGGTGGTGCGGCGGCAGCTCGCCGGCATGCAGGGCGTGAGCGAGCAGGATGGGCAGGGCGCTCAGCCGGTCTTCCGCCAGCCACCCCCCCAGGAGAGCCGTGGGAGGGCGTGGCAGCCGCAGCTTTCCGGTCTCGTACTTGATCGCGATCTCCCAGGCGCTGGCGGCCGAGAAGAACAGCTCGTTTCTCGGGTCGTGCAAGAGCTGGCGGCCCTGATCCGAAAGACGGTCGGGCTCGCCCACCATCCATAACCAGCTGTGCGTGTCGAGCAGGACCCTCAATCGCGCCCCTCGAAATCGGCAAGGATGTCGTCGGGAAGCGCATCGAAGTCGTCGGCCATCCAGATTTCGCCACGGTGCCTGCCCAGCACGCGTGGCTGCTGCGGCTCCGGCACCGGGACCAGGCGCGCGACCGGCTTGCCGGCGCGCGCGATCACGACCTCCTCCCCTGCCGCTACCTGGCGCAGGAGCCTGGAAAGGTGGGTCTTCGCCTCGTGGATGTTCAGGGACGAGGGCGATGAAAGCCGAGCGGCCCGAAAAGTGCATCGCCGGCATGTGGGGGAGACTTCGGGGACGAGGGGGACAGCATCATGAGCCAGCACAGCTGCAGGGCATCCAGGGACTTGGGCACGAGACAGCACCGCCGCATCGGCCGCATCGGTCGCCTGGCGTTCTCGTCCGCACTGGCGGCCGCGTTGACCGCGGCCGCCGCGACGTCGCCATCCACCGCCGCAGCCGCCGCCCCGGTCGCGCCGGCCCCGGTTTCGATCCAGGAGTGGGACGTGCCGACTCCGAATTCGCGGCCGCACGATCCGGCGGTGGCTCCGGACGGTGCGCTCTGGTACACGGGCCAGATGGCCAACCATCTGGGGCGCCTGGATCCGGCCACCGGCCAGATCAAGGAGTTCCCGCTCAAGACGCCTGGCTCCGGACCGCATGGCCTGACGGCAGACCGCGATGGCAACATCTGGTTCACCGCCGCTTTCAAGGGCTACATCGGCAGGCTGAATCCCGAGACCGGCCAGATCGCCGAGTACCCCCTGCCGGACCCGCGGGCGCGCGACCCCCATACCCCGGTCTTCGACCAGGGAGGAATCCTGTGGTTCACCACCGAGCAATCGAATTTCGTGGGGCGGCTCGACCCGCGGAGCGGCGACATCCGGCTGCAAATGGTGCCGACGCCGCACGCCGTGCCCTACGGCATCGCCGTCACCGCCCAGGGCGTGCCCTATTTCTGCGAGTTCGGCGCCAACAAGCTCGCCAGCATCGACCCGCGGACCATGGCCATCTCCGAGGTGGTGCTGCCGGACCCGGCGGCGCGTCCGCGGCGGCTGGCGGTGGCCGGCGACGGCACCATCTACTACACGGACTACGCCCGCGGTTATCTCGGGCATTTCGACCCCGCCACCCGCAAGGTCGAGGAATGGCCTTCTCCGGGCGGGCGCGCCGCGAAGCCGTACGGCATCGCGGTGACCCCGGATGGGCTCGTCTGGTACAGCGAGTCCGGCGTCGAGCCCAACACCCTGGTGCGCTTCGAACCCGCGACGAAGCGCTTCGCCGTCGCCGTGGTGCCTTCCGGCGGCGGCGTGATCCGCAACATGGCGCCAACGCCGGATGGACGGTTGTACCTGGCCTGCAGCGGCGTCAACAAGGTGGCGGTGGCAACGCCGGCGCGCGCGGGCCGTTAGCGCAAGTGCCCGCATAGCCCCCCGCCGGCCCAGCGGGTCAGTTCACACCGGCCGTGGGGACGATCCAATCGCCTTCGGCAAGCAACGGCGGTTCGGCGCCCGCCGCGGCCAGCTTCACGAGGTAGCAGCCCTTGGCGGCGAAGCGCTGCCCGGCGCCCAGACCCAGGCGGGGGAACACTCCCGGGTTGGCGGCCCGTTCGGTCTCGCGTTCGATGGTCTCGACGAAATACTCGCGGGAGAAGCGGCCGGCGAGCCTCTCGAGCGCGTCGCCGGCCATGGCGAGCGCGAAGTAGGTGTCCAGGCGGATCCTCTCGTGCGGACCGGCGACGGCGCGCGACCGCAGCCAGGCGCGGGCCCGGTTGCCCTCGGGCGCGGGCCTCCCCGGCAGGGCGAAACGGTAGGTGAGGCGCGTCCGCTCGCGGAGGACGGCCGGCAGCGGCGGCAGGGTTTCCCCGAGCAGGCTGTAGGAGAGATAGAGCTGGCGCACGCCCGCGCTGCTGGCAGCTCCGGCGGTGCCAGCCGGGCCGCCTGCACCGGCACCGCCGTCCGGGCCGCCTGCACAGGCACCGCCGTCCGGGCCGCCGGCGCCGGGGGAGCCCGGCGTGCCGCCGGCGGCGCCGGCGACGAGAGCCGGCAGGAGGGCAGCCGCGTCCCGCCGGTCGAGCCACAGCACGACCGCGGCCGGCCGCCGGCCATCCAGGCGGGCCGCCAGGGCCGCGGCCGGCGCCGGCGCGTCCGCCCCGATGACCAGTTCCTCGACGTGCACCGGCGCTGCCGCACCCGCCATCGCTTCACGGAGCGCCGCCGCGGCCGTGTGGCCCGGCGCCGTGTCGCGGTACACCTGCACCACCCGCTCCGCCGCCTGCTCCACCACCCGCCCCGCCGCCTGCCCAGAGCCGCCGAGCTCCACGAGATGCCGGGCCAGCGCCCGGCCCTCGAGCGCCAGCCCGGCGGACAGGTAGAGCGTCCAGGCCCCGGGCGGTGAAACGACGGGCAGGTCGGTATTGGGAAAGACGCAGGGGACCTCGCGGCGCTCGCAGAACTCGTGTACCGGCCGCCATCGGGCGGCGCCCGTGGCAATGCCGCTCAGCAGGGCGAAGACCGGCTGCGCGCCATAGCTCCGCTCGAGCTGGGCGCCCCAGGTCGCCTCCGGTCCCCGCAGCTCCCAGACGTGGAGCGCCCATTCGCGCCAGGTCTGCCGCAGCTCGTCGCGATAGCCCGGCGAGGCCGGCGGCCGTGACAGTTGCCGGCGCGTGTCGCCGTTCTTCGCGGCGCAGAACGCCCGGGCGACGTCGAGCATCGCGCGGCGCCTCTCGGGTTCGACGTCGCCGGCGACCACCACCGCGAAGTGGATGACGGCCGCATCCACGCCCGGCGCCGGCGCCGCGGACAGCGTCCGCAGATAGGCAGCGAGGTCCGCCATGGCGCCGGCATCCAGCTCGTAGCGCGGCATCAGCGGATCGAGCGCACGTCCGCGCGGGTCCGTCCCGCGGCGCACCGCCGCCGCCAGGGTTTCGCTCGTATAGGCCGGCCGCTGCGCCACCGCGCCCGACCGCAGCCTGGTCCAGGAGGCCTGGGCCAGCTCCTCCCGGTAGAGCTTGCCAAGCAGCTCGGCAGGCGCCGGCTGCCGGCCCCCGAACAGGGCCGGCG
>DATKFK010000688.1:0-6084 GCA_035544375.1 Thermoanaerobaculia bacterium | reverse complement strand
CGTTCTCGTAGGGCATGGCGTAGCGCGACCGGACGCGGCCGGCCTCGCGCAGCTCGGCGCACATGGCGCGGTGCCCGGCCGGGGAGCCGCCGAGGAGGATGAGGACGCTGCCGTCGCAGCGGCCTGGACCCCACAGGAAATAGCTGTTGTGGCCTGAGATGGCGGGCGGCAGGCACAGGCGCCGGCCCAGCTGCTCGATCGCGCCGGCCTCGCCGTAGTTCCGGCCGAAGACGCAGGCGCGGGACTGCTGCGGCGGCGGCAGGGCGCGGTAGACGCGCGCCACCTCGGCCGTCATCTCGGGCCACCCGAACATGTCCGCGTAATGCTGGGGCAGCTCCCCGAGCTGCTGGCGCTCGGTCGTGCCCGGCTTGACGCCGAGCGCCGCCTGGTAGCGGACGAAGGCCGCGGGCGGCAGCAGCGGCAGGCCGAACGGCGCGGTGACCGCGCCGCCCAGAAGCAGCAGGACGGCGATCGCGACCACCGCCCAGCCACCGCGCCGGCTCCGCCCTTCGCCGTCCGGCTGCCGGCGGCCGGCGCGACCGGAGCGGGCAGTGACGGCGGCTCCGGCCAGGCCGCCGCCGCCTTCGATCGCCGCGGCGCCAACAGGGGTGGCGCCCCCGGTCCGCGTAGCAACTGCCGGCGCGCGCGCGCCTACGGCGCCTTCGATCGCCGTGGCGCCGGCGGCGAACAGCAACGGGAAGATGGGCCCCAGGTAGTAACCCTTGGCTTTCCAGGCCACCAGCAGCGCCGCGACCGTCAGGGCGGTCCAGCCCAGCACCCTGAAGCGGCGCGCGCCCCTTCCGACCAGCAACCATCCGCAGCCGGCCGCCCATACCGGCAGGGTGAGCGGCTGCATCGCCAGCACCTGGTCGGCCAGGAAGCCCGCCGGCGAGAGCGGCAGGTTCTTCCATGCCTGCGCATTGCGCAGGAACTCGAGGGTCGGCCAGCCGTGCGCCACCTCCCACAGCAGGTTGGGCAGCCACAGCGCCGCCGCGACCGCGGCGCCGAGATAGACCCAGCGCTCGCGCAGCGCCCGCCTGCCGAAGGGCGTCAGCAGCAGCCCGACCGCCAACCCCAGCCCGAAGAACAGCATCGAGTGCTTGGTCTCGAGGCAGACGCCGGCGACGGCGCCGAACACCAGCCAATGCCGCGGCTCCGCGCCGGCGGCCAGCCGCGCCACCGCCAGCGCCGCCACCGTCCACACCAGGATCTCCAGGGTGTTCGTCGACAGGCCGTGAAAGGCCGCCAGGTAGCGCGGCGCAACCAGCGTGCAAACCGCCGCCAGCAGCTGCGCCCGGCGGCCGCCGCCCAGCTCGCGCGCCAGCAGGCCGGCCAGCAGCACCACCGCCGCTCCCGCCAGGGCGGGCAGCAGCCGCTGCGCCGGCAGGCTTTCGCCCAGCAGCACCCGCGACAGCCACGCCAGCAGCGCCACCATCGGCGGATGATCGACGTAGCCGAAGGCGAGCCGCCGGCCGCAGGCCGCGTAATACAGCTCGTCGCGAAACCAGCCGTAACGGCAGAGGGTTGCCAGCTGCAGCGCCAGCGCCACGACGGACAGCCCCCAGACCTCGATCGCGAGGACCGGCCAGCGCGGAGCTGCCGCCGCCGGCCGTACCACACCATCCGCGGCCGGAGACCCGGCACCAAGGCCGGCGCCGCCGTCCGCCGCCGCATCCTGCTCGCGCATCGCATCCCCCATCGCCTGCCGCCAGCTGGTTCCGATAGAAGCTACGGGAAGCGGCGGCCATAGTTGCGCTCCGGCCGAGGGGCTGCCGCGGGCCCGGACACGGCCCGCTCGCGCCGCCGCTCACCGCCACAGCACTTTGCGCTCCCGATCGTCGCCACGCGTCGCATTCCTCATGGGTCGTGCCGCGGTTGCTTTCTCGGCGGCGGACCACTACGCTCGGCGCCTTGCCGGCCGCGACGTCGCCGGCCACGCGACGTCGCCGGCCACGCGACGCCACCGGCTGCGCGACGCCACCGGCAAGGAGTGTTGCCAGAAGACCACGGAGAGCTATCCATGGCTGAGCGGTCGCAAACTTCGCCCGCGGTACCGACGTTCGCCGCCTTCTCTTCAGGCCGCGCGCCGGCCGCGCGTGCCACGCTTGCCGCGTTCGCCACGCTCACCACGCTAGCCGCGCTCGCCTGGACCGCCGCCGTCCCCGCCACCGCCGTCACCGCCGGCCGCACCTCTGCCGGCACGCCCGCCGCGCGCGGCACCGTTGCCGCGCCGGGCACCGCTGCCGCCGAGGACCCCACACGGATGAACGACATCGCCGAGTCCTACGTGAAGCTGGTGCTGGCGGTCGGCCAGCACGACGCCAACTACGTCGACGCGTTCTACGGCCCGGCCGAGTGGAAGCAGGCGGCGGACGCGGCCGGCAAGCGGCCGCTGCCCGAGCTGGCGGCCCAGGCGCGCGCCCTCATGGCGGCGCTGGCGGCCCTCGCCACACCGCCCGCTCCGCCGCACAACGCAGCCGCGGCGCCGGCACCGGGACCGGCGCCCGGAGCGGCGCCTTTAGACACCGAGAGCGACGACGAGATGCTTCGCCTGCGCCGCCGCTACCTCGAGCGCCAGCTCGCCGCGCTCCTCGCTCACGTCGAGGCGCTGGGCGGCACCCGCCGGAGCTTCGACGAGGAGTCGCGGGCGCTCTACGACGCCGTCGCCCCGACCTACGACGCCGCACACTTCCAGGCCATCCTCGACCGCATCGACCGCATCGTTCCCGGCAAGGGTCCGCTCGCCACCCGCCTCGAGACCTACCGCCTCCGCTTCGTGATCCCACCCGATCGTGTGGACGCCGTCTTCGCCGCCGCCATCGCGGAGTGCCGGCGGCGCACCGCCGCGCACATCCCGCTGCCTCCCGGCGAGAGCTTCGAGGTCGCCTACGTCAAGGACAAGCCGTGGAGCGGCTACAACTGGTACCAGGGAAACTTCCACAGCCTGATCCAGGTCAACACCGACCTGCCCATCTACATCGACCGCGCGATCGATCTCGCCGGCCATGAAGGCTATCCGGGACACCACGTCTACAACGCCCTGCTCGAGCAGCACCTGGTGCGCGGGCGCGGCTGGATCGAGCTCACCGTCTATCCGCTGTTCAGTCCGCAGTCGCTGATCGCCGAGGGCACCGCCAACTTCGGCGTCGACGTGGTCTTTCCCGGCCCCGAACGCGTGGACTTCGAGCGCCGCGTGCTGTATCCCAAGGCCGGCCTCGATCCCGCGAGCGCCGCCACCTACGACCAGCTGCAGGAGCTGCTGCGCCAGCTCGGCTATGCCGGCAACGAGGCGGCGCGCGGTTATCTCGACGGCAAGCTCACCCGCGACGCGGCGCAAGCCTGGCTGGTGCGCTACGCCCTGATGTCGCCCGAACGCGCGGCCCAGCGCCTGCGCTTCATCGACGCCTACCGCAGCTACGTGATCAATTACAACTACGGCCAGGACCTGGTGCGCCGCTACATCGAATCCCGCGGCGGCACCGCCGACCAGCCCGAGCGCCGCTGGCGCGAGTTCGCCCGCCTGATCTCCTCACCGCGGCTGCCCTCCGATCTGCGCTGAAGCGCCCCGGTCGGCGCCGCTCAGCAGGGACTCGGCGCGCGCCAGCGAGCTGCGCAGCTCCGCGCGCTCCGCCGCGGCCAGCTGCCTGCCGCCGAAGCTCTCGCGCACGTACAGCGCCACGACCTGCCCGGTGGCGCCGGCCGCCGCCGGGAAACGGGCCGCCGCCTGCGATTGCAGCGCGAGCGGCGCCAGCGCCGGCGAGACCCGCAGGCCGGCGCGTGCCAGGCGCCGGCGGATGCGGCGGTAGGCCGCGGTCGCGTCGAGCGGCGCGCGCAGACGCCGCCACAGCAGCAGCGCCACCATGACCAGGCCCGCCAGGCCCGCCGCCGCGCCGGCCACCAGCCAGGGTGAGCGCAACAGGCGCCGCAGGCCCGACAGGGCGGAATCCCGGGGCGCCCCGCCCGCCGCCCGGCCGGCCTCGCCCGCGGCCTCGGCGCCGGCGGGCCCGGCCGGCGACCCCGCGCCGCCCGCCCGTTCGAAGAATCTCACCAGCCCGTTCCACATCCCGCGCAGCTCGCCGAAGAACGCCAGCTGGTCGTAGAAGCCGTAGGTGAGGACGTAGCGGTCCCAGCGGAACTGCACGAAGTCCCAGGCCTGGTGGGCCAGCAGCCAGAAGCCGGCGGCGCTCTCGACCGGCCTGCCCGCGGGCGGCGTCGGATCGAACACCTGCCATCCCTGCCGGTCGTCCAGGTAGGCCTCGACCCAGGCGTGGGCGTTGCTGTCGCGCAGGATCAGGTAGCCTTCGAAGGGGTTGTACTCGCCGCCCAGGAAGCCGGTCGCCAGGCGTGCCGGGATCCCCTCTGCGCGCAGCATCAGCACCATCGCCGACGCGAAGTACTCGCACTGGCCGCTCTTGTAGCGGAAGAGGAAGCTCTCGATCGGGTTGTCCTCCGGCGAGCGGCCGCCCAGGTCCAGCGTGTAGGAGTAGCCGGAGATCAGGTGGCGCTCGATGCGCCCGGCGCGCTCGGCGGCGCTGCCCCGCCTCGCCACCCTGGCGGCGAGCGCGGCGATGCGGGGGGTCACGCCCGCCGTATCGAGGGACGGATCGCCGCTGCCGTCGGGCTTCGCGCCCAGCAGCACCGGGCGGCTGCCGATGCCCACCCGGTACTCGCGCAAGCCGGGGGGCAGGAACGGCAGCGACACCGCGCCGCCCTCGTCGATCTCGATGCCCGCGACCTGCGGCTCGACCTGCAGCGTCTCGACCGGCAGCGGCAGGCTGCGGCTGTGCAGCGGCTGCAGCCAGACGTGCAGCCAGCGCAGCGCGTTGCCCGGGGCGAGCAGGAACCGGCCGCCCAGCCGGCTCGGCAGCATGCCGCGCGACGCCGTGCGCCGCCACCTGCCGTCCAGGTAGCGGTCGTAGCTCGCGGCCTTGAAACGCATTTCCTGGTCGGCTTCCGGCCGCGCGCCGCCGGTCTCGAACTGCACCCGCATCACCACCGCCCGGCTGGTGCGGATCTGGTCGATGGCGTCGAGCGCCACCGCGTCGGAGAAACCCGCGGCCTCCTGCACCAGGCCCGTCGCGTTGCCGCGGCCGATGATGTAGGGCGAGCGCAGCCGCGGCAGGGTCGCGAAGAGCGGCACCGCAAGCACCAGCACGAACACCGTCGAGCCCGCCGCCAGGCGCCCCAGCGGCATGGCGGCGGCGCCTCGGTCGTCGCGGCTGAAGTCGGCCAGCACGTGAAAGGAGGCGAAGCGCATCAGCAGCACCAGCCCCAGCACCAGGAAGGCGACCAGGTACAGCACGATCGTCGGATGGACGCTGGTGCCCATGGCGGCCAGGAAGATGAAGAAGATGCCGATCGTCGTCTGCCACTTGTCGCGCTCCCGCACCATCGCGAACAGCTTGACCAGCAGCCCGAACAGTCCCAGGTGGAGCATGGGCGCCACCAGGTGGCCGCGGTGGAAGACCATCAGGTCGGCGGCCAAAACCGGCAGGTACCCCAGCCCCAGCACGTTCATGCCCCACAGCGGCAGCCAGCCCGCGGGATCGCGCCGCGCCCGCAGCAGGAACAGCAGCACCCCGGCGGCGTACAGGGCGAGCACCGGCCAGCCGATGACGTCGCTGAACGGCAGCGGCAGCGGCGCCAAAAGCGCCAGCAGGCCGACCAGCTCCCGCTTCTGGCGGCCGAAGCTCATGCCGGCGACCGCCGCGCCGCCGCGGGCGCCCCGTCCCCAAGGACCGCCGCCGACGGCACCGCCGGCTTCTCCTCGCCCTCAACGGGGCCGTCGAGATGGATGCGCAGCTGCGGCGACCGCGGGTCGTGCGCGTGCAGCGGCTCGCGCCGCCGCGGCCCCGGCTCGATCGTCGCCAGCAGCTCGAGCGCCGCCAGCCGCTGGCGGTGGCCGGCGGCAAAGCCCAGCACCCGGTCGCGCGTCACCAGCTCGACCTCGAAGCCGCGCGCCAGGTGGTCGACGGCGGCGGTCGCCGCCTCGCTCACCAGGCGCTCGAAGCGGTCGCGCCGCGCGGCGTCCCCGAGCTCGCCGACGCCGTTGTCGAACAGGATCGACAGGCGCCGCACCTGCTC
>DATKFK010000687.1:0-3291 GCA_035544375.1 Thermoanaerobaculia bacterium | reverse complement strand
ACCTCCCGGCCGTCCGCGGCCCGACGGCCGCCTACGGGTCGCGCCGCCAGGCGCCGTAGCGGCTGCGAGTCACCCTGGCGGTGACCGGATCGACGACGCAGTGGAAGCGTTGGCGGTCGCGCTCGCGGTCGCCTGGGTACTGCGTCCTGACCAGGGCGAAGGCTCGCACCGTCGCCTCCGGGAACGCTTCGGCGAGGCGAGAGGCGCCCGCCAGCAGCGTCGCCCCCCTGGTGATCACGTCGTCGATCAGGGTGATGCGCGCCGGCGGCTCGCCCAGCCGCGGCGCCACCGCGAACGAGTCGTAGTGCTCCTGCACGCCCGGTCGCGCGCCGCGCCGGGCGAAGGCGGATTTCGCGACCGCCCGCCGGCGCAGCAGCAGCGGCTCCAGGCGCTGGCCGAAGCCGGCGGCCCGCAGCGCCTCGCAGATGGACCGTGAAACCCACAGGGCGTTGGGCTGCCTGGGAAGCTGCGGGGCGCTGCGCGGCGCCGGCACCAGCACCACGTCCGCGGCGAGGAGGTCGGCGAGCCCCGGCGTCAGGCACTCCCGCAGGCGCCTGACCGCGTAGGGAATGATCCGCTCCTCGCCGAGCTCCCGGCGCACGTACCCGTCGCGCTTGATCTCGCGGCAAATGGTCCTGGCAGCCAGCTCCGCCGCGGACTTCCCGTGCGGCGAGTAGGCGAGGAACGAGCCGAACGGCAGGCTAGAAAGCAACGGCCACCGGACCGGCGGCCGCCTCGACGGGCAGCAAACTGAGCAAGGACCGGGTGTCGGTCAGGACCTGCGCGCCGTAGCGGAGCATCCTGGGGGGCCAGGTCAGCTGCGGCACGGCGGTGATCGACTTGAGGATGAACAGCAGCCGCCCCAGCCGCAGCGCCTCCCACCCCTGCGCCAGCGCGCCGCTCGTATCGCCGGCCTCGACGATCACCGTCGCGTCCGAGATCAGCGCCATGACCCGGTTGCGGCGGGGAAAGTTCCCCCGGAGCACCGGCGTGCCCGGGGCAAACGGCGAGAGGGCGAGGTGCTCGGCCATGATCCGGCGTTGCAGCTCCCGGTTCTGCCGCGGGTAGGTGACGTCCAGGGGCGTGCCGAGCACGGCAATAGTCCTGCCGCCGGCCGCCAGCGCGCCCTGGTGCGCGGCGGTGTCGATGCCTTCGGCGAGTCCGCTGACGACGATCACGCCTTCCCTCGCCAGCTCCGCCGCCAGCTTGCGTGCCCGGCGCCAGCCCTCGGGTGAAGGCTGGCGGGCGCCGATGACCGAGACCCGCGTGCCCCGCTTGACGAGATCGGTCTCTCCGGCCGCGAACAGCCGCTCCGGTGCGTGCTTGCTCTCGAGCTCGTTCAGCGGGCCCAGCAGCTCTCGCACCGTGTACCCGATGGAAGCGGCGGCGGCCTGATTCCCCATACTTCCGCCATGTTACCGCAACTCGATTACCCCTCGCCCCTGTCCCTGAATCTCCGCGCCGTGACACTTGTTGACTGACGGCCTCGATCGTAAATCCCGCCCTGAGCACCCGCCAGCGTCGCTCCGAGGCCTGGCGCCGGCCATTGGAAGGAGAGGTGATCCGATGAGATTCAAACCGCTGCTCCTGCTCGGACTCGCCGCCGGCGCGCTGCTCGTGGTCTTGAGCGGCCGCTCGAGCGCCCAGGGCGCCGCCGCGGGCGACGACGACGCCACCCGCATCCGCATCGGCTTCAAGGTTGCGCCGGTACCGCTGAACCTGCACGACAAGGACCCCAACATGGTCGGCCTGGGCTCCTACATCGTCAACACCCAGGGCTGGTGCAACGACTGCCACACCCTCAACCCCTGGGCGGCCGGCCACGATCCGACCTCGGGGCAGGAGCCGCAGCAGATGAACGCCGCGCAGTACCTGGCCGGCGGCTCGCAGTTCGGGACACCCCAGGGAGGGGTCGTCACCGCGGCCAACCTCACACCCGACGAGCACGGCCTCCCGGACGGGCTCTCGCTCGCCCTCTTCCTCAAGACCTTCCAGACCGGCCTGGACCCCGACAACGGCCATCCCGAGATCTCGCCCTACCTGCAGGCGATGCCCTGGCCCTATCACCGTCTCCAGACCAGGCACGACCTGGAAGCGATCTATGAGTACCTGCGCGCGATCCCGTCGCTGCAAACGCCGTCCAGCGACGCCGCCACCCGCCGGGAAATGGAATAGAGGTGATCCCGATGAGACTGCGACTCCGACTAGCGCTTCTCCTCACACTCGCCACCTGCGCCTGCCTGGTCGTATGGAACGGCCGCTCGAGCGCACAGACCGCTGACTCGAGCGCCATCAGCGCCGAGGAAGCCGCCCGTATCCGCATCGGCTTCCAGGTGGCGCCGGTGCCGCTCGCGCTGCGCGGCAAGGACCCCAACCTGGTGGGCCTCGGCAGCTACCTCGTCAACACCCGCGACACCTGCAACCACTGCCACACCCAGCCGCAATGGGCAACCGGTCACAATCCGTTCCTCGGCCAGTTCCCGGCCCAGGTCAACGCCGCGGCCTACCTGGCCGGCGGCAGGCCCTTCGCGGGCGGCCTCATCGTCTCGCGCAACATCACCCCCGACGAGCACGGCCTTCCCGCGGGGCTGACGTACGCGCAGTTCATCCACCTGCTGCGGACCGGCATCGACCCGGACAACGTCCACCCGCAGATCTCGCCGCTGCTGCAGGTCATGCCGTGGCCCTACTTCCGGACCATGAGCGACCACGACCTGGCGGCGATCTACGAGTACCTGCGCGCCATCCCGTCGCTGCCCAGCGCGGCGGGCACCCCGCCCTGAAGCCTGGTGACCCCGCTCGCCTGCCTGGCGGCTAGCACAGGGGCGAGCGCTCGCCGCCGGCAACCACGACCTGATCGCTGACGTGGTTGCCGGCGGCAAGCTCGACCCCCGGACCCAGGATCGAACCCCGCACCTCGCACCCGGCGCCGACCGTCGCCCCGGGCAGCAGGACCGAATCCTCGACGACCGCCCCGGCGGCCACCCGGCAGCCCGCCTCGACGCTGGCGCGGCGCACCGCGGCCCGCGATGAGACCTCGGCCGCCCGCGAGACCCAGCCGCCGCGGCCGGCGGCGCGCGCCCAGTCGAGGGCCGCGGCCAGGAAGCGGCGCGGGGTGCCGAGGTCGTGCCAGTGACGCCCCGTGGTCAGCGTGGCCAGGCAGCCGGGCTGCCGGGCCAGCAGCGGTTCGTACAGGTCGCGGACGATGTCGGCCGGCACCGGCGCCGGGTTGGCAGCGATCCTCGCCAGCAGCCCAGGCGAGAGGACGTGGGCGCCGGCGAAGACGCACCG
>DATKFK010000686.1:0-4929 GCA_035544375.1 Thermoanaerobaculia bacterium | reverse complement strand
GCGTTCGAGCGTCGGCGTGTCGTAGCAGATCGCCATGGCGCGCCCGCCCAGCACGTAGCTCGGCCGCACCAGCACCGGAAAGCCGATGCGGTGCGCCACCTCGATCGCCTCGGGCAGCGACGAGGCGGTGCCGTTCTCGGGCTGCAGGATGCCTTCCTCGGCCAGCAGCTTGCCGAAGCGCTTCCGGTCCTCGGCGAGATCGATCGCCTCCGGCGGGGTGCCCCACAGCGGCGCCCCGGCGGCGGCCAGCCCGTGCGCCAGGTTGAGCGGCGTCTGGCCGCCCAGCTGCACGATCACACCGCGCGGCTGCTCGCGCTCGATCACCGCCAGCACGTGCTCGAGCGTCAGCGGCTCGAAGTAGAGGCGGTCGGAGGTGTCGTAATCCGTCGACACCGTCTCCGGGTTGCAGTTGACCATGATCGTCTCGTAGCCGGCCTGGCGCAGCGCCAGCGCGGCGTGGACGCAGCAGTAGTCGAACTCGATCCCCTGCCCGATGCGGTTGGGGCCCGAGCCCAGGATCACCACCTTGTCGCGGGCGCTGGGCTCGCTCTCGTCGTCGGCGGGGTCGCCGAAGGTCGAGTAGAGATAGGGCGTGGTGGCGGGGAACTCGGCGGCGCAGGTGTCGACCCGCCGGTAGATGCGGCGCACGCCCCGGCTGGCGCGCGCCCGCGCCACCGCGCCCTCCTCGGCGTTGAGCAGGCCGGCGAGCCGGGAATCGGTGAGCCCCCAGCCCTTGGCCCGCGCCAAAAGCGGCGTCGGAATCGAAGCGAGGTCCCAGCACGCGACCTCGGCCTCGAGCTCGACGATGGCGGCGATCTCGCGCAGGAACCAGGGATCGATGTGCGACACCTGCGCCACCTCCTCCGGGCTCCAGCCCTGGCGCAGGGCGGCGAACACCGCGAACAGCCGCTCCCAGTTGGGGACGGCCAGGCGCTGCCGCAGGCGCACCGGGTCGCCCATGCGGCGCTCGCGCGCGGCCAGGCTGCCGTCCAGCTCGAGCGCCGAGAGGCCCTTCATCAGGGCTTCGCCGAAGGTGGCGCCGATGGCCATCACCTCGCCCACCGACTTCATCGCGGTGCCCAGGGTGGTCGGGGTGTCGGGGAACTTCTCGAAGGCCCAGCGCGGGATCTTGACCACCGTGTAGTCGAGGGTGGGCTCGAAGGCGGCGTAGGTCTTGCCGGTGATGTCGTTGGCCACCTCGTCGAGCGTGTAGCCGACCGCCAAGAGCGCCGCGATCTTGGCGATCGGGAATCCGGTGGCCTTCGACGCCAGGGCGGAGCTGCGGGAGACCCGCGGGTTCATCTCGATCACCACCCGCTTGCCGGTCGCGGGATCGACCGCGAACTGGATGTTGGAGCCGCCGGTCGCCACGCCGACGCGCCGGATCACCTTGAAGGCGTCGTCGCGCATCGCCTGGTACTCGCGATCGGAGAGGGTCTGCTGCGGCGCGACGGTGATCGAGTCGCCGGTGTGGACGCCCATGGCGTCGACGTTCTCGACCGAGCAGACGACGATGGCGTTGTCCGCGGTGTCGCGCATCACCTCCAGCTCGAACTCCTTCCAGCCGAGCACCGACTGCTCGACCAGCACCCGGCCGGCGGGGCTGGCAGCCACCGCCGCCGCCACCACCTCGTCGAGCTCGTCGCGGTTGTAGGCGGTGCCGCCGCCTTCGCCGCCCAGGGTGAAGCTGGGGCGCACGATCAGCGGGTAGCCGATGCCGGCGGCGATCTGGCGCGCCTCCTCTAGGCTGGCGGCGTAGCCGCTGAGCGGCACTTCCAGGCCGACCTCCAGCATCGCCTCCTTGAACAGCTGGCGGTCCTCGCCCAGGCGCAGCGCCGCGATGTCGGCCCCCAGCACCTCGACGCCCAGGCGCTCCAAGGTGCCGCGCTCGGCGAGCGCGATGGCGAGGTTGATGCCGGTCTGGCCGCCCACGGTGGGCAGCAGGGCGTCGGGCCGCTCGCGCTCGAGGATCTTCTCGACCACCTCGGGCACCAGCGGCTCGACGTAGGTGGCGTCGGAGATGTCGGGGTCGGTCATGATGGTGGCCGGGTTGGAGTTCACCAGCACCACGCGGTAGCCCTCGCGGCGCAGTGCCCGGCAGGCCTGGGTGCCGGAGTAGTCGAACTCGCAGGCCTGGCCGATGACGATCGGTCCCGAGCCGAGCACGAGGATGGAGCGCAGGTCTTGGCGTCTGGGCATGGCGCCCGTGAGTGTAGCCTACGGGGAGCCCTCCCGGCCGGCCCGCGGGCGACGGTTCTCGGAGGGCGCCTGCGAGGCTCGGTCAGGGATCTTGCCGAGAGCGACCTGCTCGGCTCGCCTCTTAGAGCGCTCCTCCGGGAACCGTTGCCCGCGGACCTCCTCCATCCCCTTCGGTGGTCGGCTCTACGGCGACCGAGTCGCGGCCTCGGGGTCCGTTGCCCACAAACTCCCTCCATCCCCTTCGATGGTTGGCTTTCCCGGGGACCGAGCGCTGGGCCGGGTCGGCGCCCCCCCCGGTTCGCGACCGGGACCTTCCCCAATCCCGCCGATTCAGCTCCGAGCTGGCGCTGGCATGAGTGGCGGCACCTTTTCAAGGACGGTTTGCGGGGCCAGGGCCTCGAGGGTCATCACGACGAGGGCGATCCATAGGAGGTCGGCGATCAGCAGGTGGGTGAGCTGCAGCCAGACCGGCGCCAGCAGAGCGATGTTGAGCAGGCCGAGCGTCCACTGGACGACTACCAGCAGGCGCAGCCGGTTGGCCCAGCGGCGCGCTTCCGGGCCGGCGGCGCTCACCTGTTTGCAGAGATGGAGCAGATAGGCGCCGAGGGCGATGGCGAGCAGCGGATGGATGGTGCGCAGGCGGAGCAACAGGTGCGACGCCGACGATAGGTCCTGGGCCAGGCCCCCGCTCAGCGAGCTGGCGGGGAAGAGCGTGTCGCCCAGCGCCGAGACGGCGCCGGTGGCCGCGATCGCCATGGTGGCGGCCAGCCCGAGCGCCAGGGACCAGCCGGGCATGGGCCGGCGTTTCGGCCCGCCGGTGCTTGTCGCGGCCGCCGTCGAGCCGGAAGCGATCCGACCGTCCACTCCCGGCAGCAGGGCGCCGGCCGCACCGTACGAGGCAGCACGGGCAGCCGCGCCCGACGAGGCGTCGCTGGCAGCGCCCGACGACTCATCGCTGGCAGCGCTCGACAGGGCGCCAGCCGCCGAGGATCCGGCGCCGGCCCCGACTCGGAACGCGCCGGCGGCATACGCGGCCAGCGTCAGCGCGGCGAGCAGCAGCAGGGTGTTGAGCAAGTGGGTGCTGATGACCAGCGCACGGGCCAGCGACTCGTCATGGGCGACCAGCTTGAACAGCACCAGGCCGGCGCCCACCGCGGCCTCGCTCAGGGTGAAGACCAGGGAAAGGACGGCGCCGCGCCGCAATGGATGCCCCTTCGGCACGGCCATGAAGGCCCACACCACCAGGACCGCGACCAGCACCAGGACCAGGCCGCTGCTCACCCGGTGCGAGTACTCGATCAAAGTCGCCGTCGAGGGCCGAGGCGGTACCACCTCGCCGTTGCACGACGGCCAGTGGCTGCCGCACCCCGCCCCCGAGCCGCTGGCACGCACGTAAGCCCCCCACACGATGACCGCGAGGTTGTAAGCAAGCAGGAAGCGGCAATAGCGAGCCAGGCTGATCACGGGCCGATGATACCCAACCCGGCCCGCCACGGCACCAGGAAAGTCACCGGCAATCGGTACCTCGCACTGGCTCGATAGTCAACAGGTCCGGCACACTGAGCAGGCGAACCTTCCTTTGTACAGATATTTATTGTTATCTGTTTCAGCGCTTTCCATATGAAGCTCGCATCAGTATAGAATTTTTACCAGCAATGCATTGCTGCGCCGGGCTATCCTGTCCTTTCCCCCGCCAGCATCCGCAGAGCTCGACAGAGGTGTCGAAAGCTCAGAGATCGATTGGCAGCGGGTCCCCTCCAATTGGTCCCGAGGTGGGGTGCCATTCGTCGAGCCCATCCTGGCTTATCTTCAGTCTTCGCGCCGATCACTTGCTGGAAGACCTCCCATGTGCCGCAAATACTATCTTGAACATAATTCTGCATCCGCTTAAGTTTAGCATCCGGGAAAGCCTTCCGGATCGCAACTTGATCTCCAAGATAGAATGCCTCTGTTTCCTCTATGGCGAAACGAAAGAGGGCTGTTGGTTTCGGATGGCAGGTCTCGAGTGTCAACGTCAAGCGTTGCTTGAGGTCCAGGCAAGAATCATGGTCAAGGTCTAAGAGAATCAATACTCGATCTGTGGCGGGATCTAGGCTCTTGCCATAGGCACGCAACGTTGCCGGAAGAAGATCTAGCAGCCCAGTGCGCCTGGGCAGCGGGCGGTCTGATGTCCGTGCTGAAAGCCTTCCCTTGCCTTCGTGTCGGATAATCTTAAACGCATGCTGCGGCAAGAAGCGGGGAGCCCACACTCTCAAGAGGGCCTCCTCGGAGGGTCCTTCTACAAGGATATGTAACTTCAAAGCGCAAATCTCTCATCGAAGTGGTTGGAATACCAGAGACTGCCTAAGGGGATACCCTCATCTATGAGCTCCGATATGGTAGGAAGATCAGCGGTTCTCTTCAAGGTAGTGAAGCCACAGTCATCTTTCTCCATGAGCCAGACCTGCTCAGGAGCAAGGGCGTCGACGAAATATGGAGAGTGCGTTGTGATGAGGAACTGAGTTGCTCCCTGAGAACCCTCGGCATGACGTCTAAATTCGCGCGCCAACTCCTCTAGTAGTTTATGATACAATCCATTTTCCGGCTCTTCGATTCCAATGAATGGACTGGGCTCAGGATCCTCCAGCAATACTAAGTAGGCAAACATCTTGAGGGTGCCGTCGGAAATGCTCTGTTGGTAGAAGGGATCCACGTATCCGCTCTCGTTAAATTTCAGCAAGAGTCTACCAT
>DATKFK010000685.1:0-5246 GCA_035544375.1 Thermoanaerobaculia bacterium | reverse complement strand
GTGCTCCCGACCTTGGCGAAGCTGGTGCCGACGCCGCTCTTCCGATAGATGTTGAAGCCGGGTACCTCGCTGCTCCCCCAGCTTAGAACGATGCGGGCTGTCCCGACCGGGGTTGCGGAGAGCTGAGTTGGCGCCGACAGTGCGAAGCTGATCGCGCAGGCAAGACCGCCGGAGTAGTCTTGAGTGTAGGTGACGAGCACCAGGTCTGGCGCCGACGGCGAGGAGAGGTGGGCGGTAGAGGCCGAGCAAACTGGGCCTTCAAAGAAGCCCGAGTCATCCTGAAGGGCAGACACGCAGTCGTCCGGGGCTACCCCGAAGCTCGCCGTCGTGCTGATCGTTTGACCAGGGTCTACGCTTCCCAGCACTGTACCTACCACGTCATAGGAGCAGCTTGGCGCCACGTCGGTGCCGGGGATCGTTACGGAAGACAGGTTCTCGACCGCAATCGTCGCGGCACCCGCCAGTTGCGCGGCGAGGATGAACAGAGCGATTCCGGCTGTCAAGACAAGATGACTGCGCGTCATGGTGATCTCCCCTTTCTAGGGCGATGCTGCGCGGTGACCATTAGGTGACCGGCGGTTACGTCTCTGAGGATCTAATTAACAGTCAAATCCGGGGAAATGGCGGAACGGGCGCGGCGACGGGACGATCGGCAGGGCGGGCGGCCGCGCGGAGGGGTCGCCCTGGAGCGACCGAGGCGCTCAGGGAGGATGTGCCGCTGCAGGCTACCGGAGGATAGTGATCAGTCTGGCCGGACCGTGATGATGTAGTCGCGCACCGGCGCCGTTTAGCCACGCGGGCAGAGGCGCAGCCCGTAGTCGCCGGGCTGTAGCCGGCGGCTCGGCACGGCCACGGTGAGCTCCGAGGGGCCAGTCCACTCGAGGCCGTCGACCTTCCACAGGCCACCCGGCGAGCACGACCAGCTACTTGGGCATGCCCTTCCCGTCTCCGTCGGTGCTACTGCCAATCGCCATAGACCTGAAACGCCGCCCAGTAGAAGGGAGCCCGCGCATCGTGCGCGGCTCCCTTGACGCTCCCCTCGGTCACCGGCAACGATGGCTGCAGCAGCTCGAGCTGCGCCTGCCGCAAGGCTTCATCCTTGGATTGTCCCGCAAAGAGGTGGCGGTAGAAACGCACCATCAGCTCGGCCGTCGTCTGGTCCGCAACGTTCCAGAGCGAGGCCACAACGGAGCGCGCGCCCGCGTATTGGAAAGCACGCGTCAAGCTGAGCAGGCCTTCACCGCGGAGCTCCTTGCCGAGGCCTGAATCGCAGCCCGAGAGCACCACCAGATCGGCATCGAGCCGCACGCTCTCGAAGATCTCCCAGGCTTGCAGCAAGCCGTTCTCCTGCCCGTCCTTGATCTGCTCCGGGATCGTGAGCACTACCGCCGAGTCCAACGGCGACTGTTCGTCGAACGTGCTGTGGGTCGCAAAGTGAACGTACCGCGTCTCCTTGCCGATCGCCTTGGCGCGCTCCTCGGTGGCAGCCTCTCCCAGATACACGCTGGAACCCAGAGGGTTGAGCTGGGCGATCCGCTCGACCTCGCTACGGCTGAACGGCAGCGGGGCGAAGGAGAACCCCCGCTCGATCGCCGACCGCAACCGAAGATCCGCCACCTCGGCCGGCTGCTTGCCGGTCGCCCCTCGGGGCACGAGGGGATCGCCGAACGCGATCAGCGTCGCCGCCCGCGAATCGGTCGGCGCATGGCGCGACCGCCGGAGCTCGGCGTACACGGTCGCCGACAACGCGAGGTGGACGGGCTTCCACTCGGCCAGGTACTGCCAGCTCCTCCTCCCTGTGCCCGGCGTATCGCGGACGAGCGCGCTCCAGGGCAGCAGATGGAGCGCCCCGTCGGGCACGATCAGCACCCGCCGTGCCTTGCCGATGGGACCCGCGGCGGGCGCGATCAGGAGACGAAAGAGCCGCCGCGCCAGGGCCACGAAGCTTTCCTGCCGTGCCCTGCCCAGACCGGAGTCCGCACGCGCCTCCGGAATCAGCCCGCGCAGCCGCTCGATTCTACGCTGTAGCCCCGCTTCTCCGGTCGGGATCGCCTTGACCTCGAGCGGCATTCCAGGAGCGACGATGAACAGGTCCGTCCTGTCCTTCCCGACGCTGTAGGCCAGCATCACCGTGCCAGGGTCGAGCGTACGTTGCGCCCCCGCGAAGTCGAGCGGCTGCGGCACCAGGAGCGAGGCGGGGCGGGGCGATGCCTGCCGGACCTTCTCCTCCACCTCGTCCTGCTGGCGCCGGAGATCGCGGATCTGTCTCGACAGCTCTACGAACTGCGCGCGGTCCTTTCTCGGATCGAGATTGGCGGTCTGCTGCTGCGTCCTGTCGTACTCGAGCGCGAGCCGCCTCCGCTCGGCGCGCAACGCTTCCGGGATGTCGAGCGGGAAGGAGAGGTCGCGCTCCGCCAGCATGGCGAGCAGGCTCCGGCCACGCGAGCGCTCCAGGACGGCAAACGCGTCCCGCGGCAGCCGTCTGGCAAGGAGCAGCTCGATGAGATCTCGATAGAAGACCTCACGGTCCGCAAGAAAACTGATCTTGAGCGTGCTCGAGCCACCGAGGTGCTGAAACTGATGCTCCACGGCTTCCACTGCACGCCTGAGATACTGCACCGCACGCTCGGGCCGCTCGGCACGCTCCAGCCTGCCGAGGTAAGCGAGCATGTCGGCGGTCTCGAAACCCTCGGGAACCACCCTCTCCACGATATGTAGCGCCCGTTCGAGATAGCCGATGGCTGCTCGCCGGTCGCCGCTCTTGTCCATCACCTGACCAACGCCCGCCAGCACTGAGGCGGTGGCCAGGCCCTGAGGGTCCCGCGCCTCGAGCAGGGCCAGTCCCCGCTCGTCGTGCCGGCGCGCACCGGCGAGGTCTCCGCGACTGAGCTCGACGTCGCCCAGCAGCAGCAGGGCGGCGCCGAGCTGAGGGCTGTCGGGCGCTGTCTTCTCCAGGATGCCGACGGCGCGCCGGCCGTCGCGGGCCGCCGCCTCGAGATGCGAGCGCCCGCGTTCCACGCCCGCCAGGTCCACGAGGCTGAGCGCCGTGTCCGGGCTCTCCGGGGCGATCCTCTCGAGGATCTCGACGGCGCTGCGTGCATACCTCTCGGCCAGCTCCAGGTCGCCGCGATCGTTGGCTAGGATCCCGAGGCCGCGCAGAGGACCGGCCATGCCCTTGCTTCCCGGCAGCTGCGCCTCGAGCCGCGCCAGCGCCGCCTTGAAGTAGCTCTCCGACAGCTCCAGATTGCCTCGATTCCGGGCCAGCATGCCGAGCACTACGAGGGTGTCGGCAAGTCCGGGGCCGGGCGATCGGCGCTCGAAGACAGAGAGCGCCCTCTCCTCATACCGCTCCGCCTGGTCCGCGTCGCCCCGGCTCATGGCCAGCTTTCCGAGCTCATTCAACACGCTCGCCGCGTCCGCGCTGCCGGGGTCCTCTCGCTCCCAGATGTCGAGGGCGCGCTGATCATACTTTTCGGCCAGCTCATAGTCCCCCCGCTTCCGTTCCAGGATCCCCGAGTTGATGAGCGCGCGCGCCAGGTCACGGTCGCCCCGTGCTCGCTCCAGGGTGGCGAGGGAGCGCCCGAGATCCTCCCTGGCGAGGTCGAGCTGCCCGAGATCGGTCAGCACGCTTGCCCGATCGCTCAGCACCTGGGCCAGCTCGCGGCTCTGCGGCGCCAGCCGCTCGAGGAGCGCGATGGCGCGCGCGAAGCAATCCCTGGCGCCACGCAGATCCCCCTCGTGGACCAGCACCGCTCCGCGGTCCCGCTCGCCCATCGCGGCCTCGAGGCTGTCCTCGACGACGACCCCGCCCGCGCAAGCGCCGGGGCCTGGCCGCGGCTCGTCATCGGCGAAAGCAGTGTCGCCGCTAGCGGCCAGCAGCAGGCAGAGCCAGAGAACGGGGGTCGAGCGACCCAGCCTGCCAGGCGCTGCGCTCCACCAGCGGGCCTTGGCTCCGTGCCCCCTCATGAGTGTGAGCTCCTCTCTTGGCCGATAGACGCCAATTCCAAGGGTCCGAGGCATCGCCGTCGATGTCATGGTAGCATAGCGGAGAGAGCTTATACGATGAGTATCTTCACTAGCTGCGTCCATACGCTCGGGCAGGGGAGTGGCGACTGGCGGTAGGGAAGGAACCTCGGCCACGCGATGGGCATCTTCACGCAGCACGTCCAGGCCCTCGGCCGCGGCGAGCCGCCGCCGGACCACGAGCTCGCGCGGCTCTGGCGGGCGCTACGCGCCGCCCTGCGCTCCGAGCTCAACCGGCGGGGCCTGTGGGGGCTCGCGCCGAGCTATCTAGGGATGGTGGGTTGGCGGAGCTGGAGCGAGCGCGGCGACCAGGCGGGCGCCGCGGCGCCCCCCCGCGAGAGCGCGCTCGATGAGCTGACGGCCGACTGCTACGCTTTCGTCTTCGTCGACCGGCTGCAGAGCCTCGCGGCGCAGCTCGGGCTCAAGCCCGAGATCGACGGGCTGGTAGCACTCAACGTTCGTCACTTCATCCACGAGCGGCAGCGCGAGCACGACCCGCTGGGCTACCGCGTCTTCGACGTCCTGCGCTCGGCGCTGCGCCAGGCGCTCGACGCGGGGGAGCTCCACCTCCTCGGTGGCGATCCGCGGGTGCAGAACGACACGGTGCTCGGTTTCAGGTCGAGCGCCACGACGCCGCCGACGCCTGGGCCCGACTTGCGCGCGCTCGTGGGGCGCTGGAACGACGAGATCCTGCCGGACCTCGCTACCACTCAGGGCAAGAAAAGGTCGGACGTCGCCGGCAGGCTGCGGCGACGGCTGCCCGAGCTGCGGGGCGAGGGGATCGAGGCTTTCCGCCTTCGCGACCTCGCCGAGCCGTTGAAGCGCGACGCGCGGGCGCGCTGGGCGGCCCTCCTCGGCCAGGCGGCGGGCGACGTAGTTTGGCGGCAGGGCCGCGCCGAGACCGGCGGCGCCGTGCGGATGGCGCCACCCGACACCGGAGTCGATGACCGCGAAAGCTTCGACCACCTGGTGCGCGGGGTGGCCGAGTCCCTCCGCCGGCTCGAGGTTGACGACCGCACCCGCGGCTACCTGGCTAGCTTGTGGCACTACCTCAGCCGTTGGGCGAGCGAGCCTGCCGACCTCGCAACCAGACCGTGGCGGGAGAGGGACGCCGCGCCGGGGCCGGCAACCGTGGAGATCAACCGGCTCTCCCATCGTAAGATCACGAGGCAGCTGGGTATCCCTCGCGAACGGCTTCCCGAGCTCTTCGCGATCCTGGAGCA
>DATKFK010000684.1:0-2358 GCA_035544375.1 Thermoanaerobaculia bacterium | reverse complement strand
CAGCGGGCGCTTCTGGGGGCCCCGTCCCACCTCGAGCTGCCGGCCGACCGGGCCCGGCCGCCGGCGATGAGCTTCCGCGGCGCCCGGATCTCGGCGTTGCTGCCGCCGCGGCTGGCCGCCGGCCTGCGCCGCGCCGGCCAGCAGCGCGGGGCAACCCTGTTCATGACGCTGCTCGCCGCCCTCGACGGGCTGCTGCTGCGCTGGACGGGGCAGGAGGACCTGGTGGTCGGGTCGCCGATCGCCAACCGCGAGCGCGTCGAGATCGAGGGGTTGATCGGCTGCTTCGTCAACACCCTGGCGCTGCGCGTCGACGTCTCGGGCCAACCGCCCTGGGCCGAGGCCTTGGAGCGCGTCCGTGACGTGTGCCTGGCGGCCTATGCCCACCAGGACCTCGCCTTCGAAAAGCTGGTGGCGGTCCTGGCGCCGCGGCGCGACCTGTCCACGACGCCGCTGTTCCAGGTCCTGCTGGTGCTGCAGAGCGCGGCGTCGTTCGTTCCGGCGAGCATGGCGCAGATCACGGTCGCGACCTGGGACCTCGAGGTCACGACCGCCAAGTTCGATCTCACCTTGGAGGCGATCGAGACGCCGCAGGGGCTCGCCCTGGCCTTCGACTACAGCCGTGACCTGTTCGACGCGGCGACGGTCAGGCGCCTGGCCGCCCACTACCAGGTCCTGCTCGCGTGGGTGGCGGCGGAGGCCGCCGGCGACCCGCGGCCGGAGCCGCGGCTCCCGATCACCGAGGCGCCGCTGCTCGCCGCGGCGGAGCGGCAGCAGCTGCTGGAGTGGAACGACCGGCAAGGCTTGCCGCGACTGGCGACAGCCGGGGGCGCGGCCGACACCCAGGGAGCGGCGGGCGCGGAGGCGTGGTGTCTGCACGCGCTCCTCGAGGCGCAGGCGCGGCGCGCCCCGGAGGCGGTGGCGGTGGTTGCCGACAGCACCTGCGAGAGCCTCACCTATGGCGCGCTCGACGCGCGGGCCGGCCGCCTGGCCGACCAGCTGCGGGAGCTTGGGGTGGGACCGGAATCGGTGGCGGCGATCTGCGTCGAGCGCGGCACCGAGATGGTGGCCGCCCTGCTCGCCATCCTCAAGGCCGGCGGCGCGTTCCTGCCGCTCGATCCCGACTATCCCGCCGACCGCCTGCGCTTCATGCTGCACGACTCCGGCGCCGGGGTGCTGGTCACCACCCGCGAGCTGGCGGCGCGGCTGGGGGAGCGGCTCGGAACGGCAGGCGACGGCGGCGCGGCCGTGCGCACGCTCTGGCTGGACGGACCGGGCGGCCAGCCCGGCGGCGCCCGGCTCGCCGGGGTGCAGGCTGGCGGGGTGCAAGCTGGCGGGGTCCAGGCTGGCGGGGTCCAGGCTGGCGGGGTCCATCCCGCGAACCTGGCCTACGTGATCTACACGTCCGGCTCGACCGGCCGCCCGAAGGGGACGATGAACACCCATCGCGGCATCGTCAACCGGGTGCTGTGGGCGCAGGCGCACAAACCGCTGGCGGCCGACGACCGGGTGCTGCAGAAGACGCCGCTGAGCTTCGACGTGGCGGTCAACGAGCTGTTCTGGCCGCTCGCCGCCGGCGCGCAGCTGGTGATGGCCCGGCCCGGCGGGCACCGGGACTGCGAGTACCTGGCGCAGGCGATCGCCTGCCGCGGGATCACCACCGTGCACTTCGTGCCGGCCATGCTGCGCGCCTTCCTGGACAGCCTGGCCGGCGAGGACAGGGGCCCGGTGCAAGGTCTGCGGCGGGTCCTGGCGAGCGGCGAGGCGCTCTCCCACGACCTGCAGCAGCAGTTCCACGGGCTGCTCGACATGCCGCTGCACAACCTCTACGGCCCGACGGAGGCCGCGGTCGACGTCACCCACTGGCGGTGCGACCGCGACGATCCAAGGCCGCTCGTGCCGATCGGGCGGCCCGTGCCCAACACCCGCATCCACCTCGTGGACCGGCAGGGACAGGAAGTGCCGATCGGCGTGCCCGGAGAGCTGTGCATCGGCGGCGTGCAGCTGGCGCGCGGCTACCTGGGCCGTCCCGGCCTCACCGCCGAGCGCTTCGTCCCCGATCCCTTTGCCGCCCGGCACGGCGAGGCGGGGGCACGCCTGTACCGCAGCGGCGACCTGGCGCGCTACCTGCCGGACGGCGCCATCCACTGCCTGGGCCGCCTCGATCACCAGGTCAAGGTGCGCGGCTTCCGCATCGAGCTCGGAGAGATCGAGGCGGTGCTTTCGGAGCAGCCGGAGGTGGCGGCGGCGGCGGTGGTGGTGCGCACCGCCGGCGCCGACGCCGACCCCCGGCTGGTGGCGTACGTGGTGCCGCGCTCGGCGACGGCGGGCTCCCCTGGCGCCGCGCCGCTTCCCGCCGAG
>DATKFK010000683.1:0-6702 GCA_035544375.1 Thermoanaerobaculia bacterium | reverse complement strand
GCCGGCGGTCGCCGTCTCCCTGGGCTCGCGCGGCTCCCTCGATTCGCGTGACTCGCGTGATTCGCGAGACTCGCGCGGCTCCCGCGGTTCGCGGGGCTCGCGTGTCTCCCGCGGCTCGCGGGGCGCGCGTGCCGCCGGCGGACTGGCCGGCTCGCGGGAATCGTCGGCCTGGTAGGCCTGGTCGGCCTGCGCCATGGACAGCGAGATGCGGCGCTTGACCGGATCGACGTTGAGCACCCGCACCTTCACGTCCTGGCCTATTTGCACGGCTTCGCGCGGATGGTTGAGCCGCCGCCCGGCGCCCAGCTCGCTGACGTGCACCAGGCCCTCGAGGCCGGGAGCGACCTCGACGAAGGCGCCGAAGGATTCGAGGCGCATCACCCGGCCGTCGAGGACCGCTCCTTCCGGGAAGCGTTCAGCGGCGTCGCGCCACGGGTCGCGCTCGAGCGCGCGCCGCGACAGCGAGATGCGCTCGGGGCGCTTCTCGTCCTTTCCCTTCTCGATCTTGATCACCTGCACCTCGATCTCCTGGCCGACCGTCAGCGCCTCGCGCGGGTCCGCCAGCCGCGAGTAGCCGATCTCGCTGACGTGCAGCAGCCCTTCGAGGCCGCCCAGGTCGACGAAGGCGCCATAGGTGGTCAGCGAGGTGATGCGGCCCTTGAACACGGCGCCGACCTGCAGCCGGGCGCGCAGCTCGGCCGCCTTGGCCTGCGCCTCCTCTTCGAGCAGGGCGCGGCGGGACAGCACGATGTCCGGGCGGCGGTTGCGGCTGCCCTCCTCGATGCGCGAGATCTTGAACTTGAGGCGCTGGCCGATGAACTGTTGCGGGTTCTCGACGTAACGCAGGTCGAGCTGGGACAGCGGGCAAAAGGCGCGCATGCCGTAGACCTGGACCTCGGCGCCGCCCTTGTTGATGCCGGTGACCAGCCCCTCGACCGGCATGCCGTACTGGAAGGCCTGGCGCAGCTCGGTCGCCACCTCCTGGTGGCCGCCGCGCCCGCCGGAAGCCTTCTTGCGCAGCACGATGACACCGCTCTCGGGGTCGATGGCGGTGACCACTGCATCGAGGCTGTCGCCGACCTTGACGGTGAGCTCTCCCTCGGCATTTCTCAGCTGGGCGGCTTCGATCATGCCCTCCGACTTGGTGCCGAGATCGACGAAGACCTGGTCGCCGGTGACGGAGAGGACCTTGCCCTTGACCTTCTGGCCGACGTTCGGAGTCGCCGGCACCCCGTGGCTTGCGGCCGCCGCTGTGCCAGCCCCGGCCCCGCCGGCGGTCTCCGCGCCCCCGGCCTGCGGCGCGGCGCCCTTGCCCTGCTCGAAGTCGGCGAGGATCTGGGCAAAATCCCGCTGGTCCTTGCCGGTCTCGTCCTTGGCGCCGGCCGGCGGCTGCGCCTGCTCCGGCGCTCCTTCCGCGGCGGTCTCGGCGGCGGCGGCATCGGCATCGGCGGCGTGCACTCGTTCCTCGCTGGCAGCCTGTGGCTGCTCGGCAACAGCCTGCGGCTGGGCGGCTGCCGCTTCCGGCTGCTCGGCCGTGTCGGCCTTCGGCTGCCGCGGCTCCGCGCTGGCCTGCGCCGTCTCTACCGCCTGCGGTGGCTGCGCCTCGTGGGCCGGCTGGCCGTCTGGGGTCTCCTGGGCTGGCGCCGGCTGTGGCTGGTGCGCTTCCTGGTCGGTATCCACGGGTTGATGCGAGGAATTGTGCTGCTCGTCCATGATCGATCTCACTTTCGGTTCGGGGGGGGCTGATTCGACGCCTCAGCTTACCTGGAAACCTCTGGGGGTGGCGAGCCGATTCCGAAAGCCCGCCCGGAGACCTCCAAGCCTGGGGAAACTATCATGCCGGCGTGACGCGCGCCGCCGGGTCGCGGCCGCCGGCTGCTCCCGGGGCCGTGCCCGGGCGCCCAGGCGCCCCACCGTCCCCGGCCATGGCGCCGCTGCGCTATACTGTTGGCAGGCAACGAAGGACACCTACAGAGAGACTCCATGCTCCCGGGCCGGCCGGTTCCGCTCCCGGTGCAGCCCCCCACCGCGCACCTTGCCCTCGACTTCACGCTCCCTCGCCGCGGCATTCGTGCCGAACCGTCCGGTCTCGCCCACCACCATGGGCCTCCTGGTGGGGGTCCAGGCCGCGGTGGCCCTGGCCATCTGGTGGGCCTCGCCGCTGCGCCTGCTGCCGCGCCCGGACGAGGTCGCCAGGGCGTTCCGGACGCTCTGGATGCAGGAGGGCCTGGGACGTGAGCTGTGGGCCAGCCTTGCCACCAATCTCCAGGCGCTGGGCATCGCCATGGTCATCTCGCTGGGGCTCAGCTACCTGACGGTGCTGCCTTTCTTCCGGCCGCTGGCGGCGGCGGTGTCGAAGGGGCGCTTCCTCGCATTCATCGGTTTCCCGCTGCTCTTCACCCTGGTGTTCGCCAATCCGCACTGGATCAAGGTGGCGCTGCTCGTGCTGGCGATGACCGTGTTCTTCGTCACCTCGATGGCGTCGGTGATCCTCGAGATCCCGCGCGAGCGGCTGGAACACGCGCGCACCTTGCGGATGGGCGAATGGCGGGTGGTGGGGGAGGTGATCGTGCTGGGCACCGCCGACAAGGCGCTCGAGGTGACGCGCCAAAACGCCGCCATCGGCTGGATGATGCTCACCATGGTCGAGGGCTTCTACCGGGGGGAAGGCGGCGTCGGCGCGCTGCTGCTCAACCAGAACAAGCACTTCCTGCTTGCCGGCGTCTTCGCGATCCAGCTCACGATCTTGACGGTCGGGTTGCTGCAGGACTACGGGATCGGCGTCCTTGGACGCGCGCTCTTCCCGTGGGCGGGCCTGACCGTGGAGCGGCGATGAGCGTGGCCGACGAGCGCCGCGGGCCTGCCGCGTACGAGCTGCACTCGCCGGTGCTTCAGGCGCGCGGCATCGACCTCAGCCTGGGGGGCGCGCCGATCCTGCGCGGCGTCGATCTCGAGGTGCGCGACGTGGTGCGCCCGGGCACCTGCACCGGCCAGGTGGTGGCGCTGCTTGGCCCTTCCGGAGTGGGGAAGACCACGCTGTTTCGCGTGCTCGCCGGGTTGCAGCAGCCGGATGCCGGCAGCGTGCTCATCGGCACGCCGGGGGTGCCGGTCGAGCGCGGCATGGTGGGCGTGGTGGCGCAGAACTATCCGCTGTTCGCCCACCGCTCGGTGCTCGGCAACCTGGTGGTGGCGGGGCGCCGCGCCGGCCAGTCGCGGCAGCAGGCGCGGGCCAGGGCGACGGACATGCTGCACCGCTTCGACCTGCTCGATCGCGCCAGCCTCTATCCTTCGCAACTGTCGGGCGGGCAGCGCCAGCGCGTCGCCATCGCGCAGCAGTTCATGTGCAGCGAGCACTTCCTGTTGCTCGACGAGCCCTTTTCCGGCCTCGATCCGATCGCCGTCGAAAAGGTGGCAGAGATGCTCGTCGAGGTCGCCAACCTCGACGAGCTCAACACCGTCATCGTCGTCACCCACGATATCAACGCCGCCCTCGAGGTTGCCGACGTCGTCTGGCTGCTGGGGCGCGACCGCGATCCAGCCGGCGCGCCGGTTCCCGGCGCCCGCATCCAGGAAACCTACGACCTGATGGAGTGCGGCCTCGCCTGGCACAAGGGGATCGGCAGCTCCCCGCGGTTGCTCGAGATGGCGGCGAAGATCCGCTCCCGCTTCAACCTCCTCTGAGCCGCCCGGCGGACGCCCATGAGCCTGGACCCGAAGACCGTGTTCAAGAAGGCTGCGGCCCGCGCCGCGGCATCGACCGGCAACGTGGCCTCCGGCGCCGGTGCGCTGGTGGCCTCGGCGGCGATCTGGAACCCGCTGCCGCTGGTGCTCTGGGGCCTCGGCTCCGCCGCCTGGGTGCTGTTTGCCTCGACCTCGCCCAAGTTCACCCGGCGCGTGCTCGACGACGAGCGGCGCGCCGGCGAGGCCGCGGCGGAGCAGCAACGCCAGGCGCTGCGCGCCAAGATCGAGTCGGTCCTCGCCCGCCCCTGGTTCGCCGCCTGGCTGCGGGCGGGCCTGCTGCCGGATTACCTGCAGGTGTTCGCGCGCCTGGTGGCGGTGCGCGATCGAGTGGCGCAGACCCTGGCCGAGCGGCACGACGACTTCCTGGCCGGGCTCGGCATCCAGCAGCAGCTCACCCACCTGCTCGGCGCCTACCTGCAGTTCGTGCAGGCGCGCCTCACCGTGCTGCAGCTGCTGGTCGACTTCCGGCCCGCGGCGGGCCTGGCCCCGCCGGCCCCGCTGGCTCCGCAGGCTCCGCTGGCTGCGCTGGCTCCAAAAGACGCGCCGCCACACCACCCCGGCCTGGAGGGCGAGGTTCCGGGCCCGCCGCTGCATGCCGTCCAGTTCTCGCGTGCCGCCGCCATTGCGGGTAGACGCGCGCCGGCGGCACCGCCGGCGCCGCCGCCGGTCCCTGACGTGGCGGCCCTGGTGGCCGACCTCGATCAGCGGATCGCGGGATTGCGCGACCTGGCGGCGCGCGAGCCGGCCACCGTGAAGACGCGGGAATGGCACATCGGCATCCTGCAGAAGCAGCAGGAGCTGCTGCGCGACTGCGCCAGCCGCGACCAGCAGCTGGTGGCGCAGCTGACGGCGGTGCCGGACGCCTTCGACGTCATCGCCGGCCGCATCAGCGCCGCGCAGTTCGACCCCACCGAGCTCGCCGCCTATACCGGCGGTGTGGTCGAGCAGATCGAAGAGACGGAGAAGTTCGTCCAGTCCATGGGACCGGCGATGAGCGAGGTGCTGCAGCCTGCCGCGGGAATTGCCGGCGGTGGGAGCGGCAGCCCGCCGGCCGGCAGCGGCGCGGCCGCCTCGACCTGACCGCATGCGAGGCAAACGCGCGCTCATAACCCGACTCGCCTGACGCTCGGGCGGAGGAGTCGAAAGATGAAAATTACACCGATTGGAAAACTGGTGATCTTCCTGGCGCTGCTGGTCGCCGCATACTTCAGCGTCCGCCGCTTCGCCCCCGACCTCCTGGACCGGCTGGTGCCGGGCGCGCAGGTGCGTGCTTCCCAGGTTCCCGCCGGCGCCAACCTGCCGAGCGTGACGCCGGTTTCGAGTGCCGGTGGCGCGACGCGGCCGGTGACGCTCCCCGGCAGCGATCCCGGCTGCCGCGACCTGCCCGAGGTGCGCTTCCTGGTCTGGGCCTGGAACGCCCAGATGGGCATGATGTTCGCCAACGGCGGTCCGCAGGCCACCGCCGGCAGCCTGATGTGCCAGCAGAAGGTGAACCTGCGGCTGGTGCGCGAGGACGACACCGGCAAGATGCAGGAGGCCCTGGTCGCTTTCGCCAACGACCTCAAGAACGGCAACCCCAACCCCACCAAGGGAGCGCACTTCATCGCCATCATGGGCGACGGCGCCGCGTCGTTCTTCAAGGGAATCAACGACACCCTGGGCCGCCTGGGGCCCGACTACACCGCCAAGGTGGTCGGGGTGACCGGGTACTCGCACGGCGAGGACAAGCTGATGGGGCCCGCCGAGTGGAAGACGAGCCCGCTCGCCTCGCGGGGTTCGCTGGTTGCCGGCGTGATCCGCGACGGCGACTGGAACATCGCGCAGAAGTGGCTGGGAGACAACGGGCTGTGCAACAACCCCGACGAGAAGACCTACGACCCGGGGTGCATGAACTGGGTTGCCGCCTCCGACTACGTCGACGCCGCCGAGAAATACATCGCCAACTTCTGCGAGGAGCGGCCAGTGGTCAGCGCTGGCCACAAGACCGGAGAGCGGCGGCGGGTCTGCGTCAACGGCGTGGTCACCTGGACGCCGGGCGACGTCAGCGTCGCCCAGAAGCGCGGCGGCCTGGTTTCCATCGTCTCGACCCACGAGTACAGCTCGCAGATGCCGGCCGTGGTGATCGGGATCGACAAGTGGATGAAGGACAACCGTCCCACCGTGGAGGGGATGCTCGCCGCTCTCATGGAGGGCGGCGACCAGGTCAAGGCCAGCGCCGAGGCGCTGCGGCGGGCGTCGGAGGTGAGCGCCAAGGTCTACCACGAGTCGGGCGCCGGACCGGAATACTGGGAGAAGTACTACAAGGGCACGGTCGAGCGCGACCGCCAGGGCATCATGGTCGATCTCGGCGGCTCGTCGGTCAACAACCTGGCCGACACCCTGCTCACCTTCGGCCTGGTGCCCGGCTCCTCGAACCTGGTGGCGACGACCTACAAGGTCTTCGGCGACATCGCGTCGCGCCAGTACCCCGATCTGCTGCCGAGCTATCCTCCCGCCGACCAGATCATCGACACCTCCTACGTCCAGGCCATCGCCGCCCGGTCCGCGCCGCCCACTCCGGCCGAGACGCCGCGGTTCACCGCCTCGGCCCCGGTCGGGCGGGTGGTCAGCAGCCGCTCCTGGCACATCACCTTCGACACCGGCAAGGCGACCTTCTCGGGCAGTGCCAATACCGATCTCGAGCAGCTCCTGCGCGACCTCCTGGTGGCCAGCGCCACCGTGGTCGAGGTCCATGGCCACACCGACAACGTCGGCGACCCGAAGAAGAACATGGAGCTTTCCGAGGCGCGCGCCTTCGCGGTCAAGCAATGGCTCGAGCAGCGCTCCCCGGTGAACTTCCCCGAAGGCCGCATCCGGATCTTCTCCCACGGCCAGGAGAATCCCCTGGCTCCCAACTCGACAGCGGAAGGCAGGGCCAAGAACCGCCGCGTGGACATCGTGCTGGGAACGACCTGAGCCGGC